>NZ_JANPCM010000380.1:0-9700 GCF_031430955.1 Ferruginibacter sp. | reverse complement strand
TCAGTTGCAGTTTACTACATTTGCTGATACATTTAAATTATGAAATACACTTTCGCTTTAACACTGGTTATTTTTTTAGCTGCCTGTAATGGGAATAGTGATAAACTACCTGAAACTGATGACACCCTTCGGCCAGTACCCACGCCGCAAATAAAATATAACGTTGTAAATATTTATCCGCATGATACGAGTGCCTATACACAAGGCTTGCAATTATACAACGGAAAATTATATGAAGGCACTGGTGATTACACCAACTCGATGTTACGAATAGTAGATTTAAAGACAGGCAAAGTTGAAAAGAAACATAAAATTGGAAAGAATAGCACGGACAGCACTTTTGGTGAGGGCATAAATATTTTTAAAGGAAAACTTTACCAGTTAACCTGGCAGAACCATATTGTATTTGTCTACGACATAACCAATATCGACAAACCAATTAAAACTTTTAATTGGCCATATGAAGGCTGGGGCATTGCCAATAATGGCACTGATTTAATTATAAGTGATGGCACTGCCAATTTATATTTTGTTGATGCTGAAACTTTCAGGGTAAAAAGTACCGTTGCTGTTACCGAAGATGGGGTTCCTGTTGACTCTATTAATGAACTGGAATATATTGATGGCTTTGTTTTTGCGAATGTTTATCAATCCGATTTTATAGTAAAGATTGATCCCGGCAGCGGAAAGGTAGTTGGTAAGATTAATTTGCCAGACTTAAGAGAAAAATATTTCTCTAAAGAAATGACCGATAGAACAGACGTATTAAATGGTATTGCTTACGACAGCGCCTCAAAAAAATTATTTATTACCGGCAAGCGCTGGCCGAAAATGTTTGAGATAACCTTGAACTAATTTTTTGCAATTACATAAATAACTGAACTGCATTTTGTTTTATCTCCCAAAGCTTTTAAGTTAGATATAAAGCCATTATAAAACGCTCTGATAATATTGCTTTTTCCATTTTTATATTTTTCGCTGAGCATGCTCACATAAAAACTATCGTACCACATAGGTTTGATGGCAGTGATTTTTAAATTGTGCTGAGTAATTAATTGCTGCATTGCTGCAGGAGAAAAATGATACAAATGCCGGGGCACATCGTAAGCTGCCCAATGCGCTGCATAAATTGCTGCATCTTTAGAAGTATAATTGGGTACAGCAATAAATATTTTTCCGTTGGGTGTAATTAAGGTTGATAATTGTTTTATATATTCATGCAATTCATGCACATGCTCCAGCACATGCCACATTGTTATGGCATGGTAGGTGAAAGTTTTTAATTCAAATATTTTTTCGGAGGAAAGCGGTTGTATGGAATATAATGCTGCAGCTTTTGCTCTTGCGGTTGCATCGGGTTCTAAACCGGTAATACCCCAGCCTGCAGTTTTCATGGTGTTTAAAAATGCCCCGGTGCCACAACCAATATCTAACATTTCTCCTTTCACCATGCCCACTTCATCTATAAGTAATTGCTTTTTTTTATTTAAAGTGCGGCTTCGTACCCAATGGTATAAAGTATTTACAAAACCTTTTTTAGTATTGCTGTGAGAAATATAATTATCCGACTGATAATATACCCCAATTTCATTTTGCTCCGGCACATCCTGCGTAAACCCTGCTGTACAATTTTTGCAATGCCAAACAGCAAATTCTTTTTGCGAAACGGTATAATCTTTTGCGTTTAGTTGTGGAGCAATATTTGGAGAAGAACAAATGGGGCAGTTAGTGTAGTGAATCATGCAGTAATACTTTATTGAGGGGCAATTTGATTTGTATTAACAGTTGGTTTATTTCGTTTTTCGTTAAAAAAAATCAATAGTCCAATTACACCCGAGGTAACACAAACATCAGCAACATTAAAAATACCTGTACGGATATTTCCAATGCCTACATTTAAAAAATCGGTAACATGCCTGTCGTATAAAAGACGGTCGGTAATATTTCCTATGCCGCCGGAAAAAACAAGTGCAATTGAAAATACTTTCATCGCTCCCATTTGCTGCAGGTTTTTTAAAGTGTAAATAAATAATCCTGATAAAATTAGCAATGGTAAAATACTTAACAACCAAAAACTAACCTGCTTTGGTAAATCGTCTCCCAAACTTAAGGCCGCCCCGGTATTTTCAACATATTGTAATCTTACCGTATCATTCAGGTATGTTTTTGTGGCTTTATCTTTTAAATGTTCTTTGGCAAGATCTTTTGTTACCCTGTCGCAGCTTATAAATGTAAGGCAGCAAATGCAGAACAATATTATTCTTGTACTTAGTTTCATCACGTATTTATTGTATGGGCATTGCGTTACCTGCCATTGAAGAAGCGTTTAAACTATTAGAATAAATGAGTAATGCCAGTAATGCAATTGATACAATTATTATGGCCCATATCCACCAGCGGCTCTTTTTTACAGGCGCTTCTTCACTAAAGTATTCAGTCATTAATGTGTTGGTACTATCCTTATCGCCTACCAAAATATGATGTTCCGCTTCGGGGTGAATTACTCTTGCTGCATTTACATCCTGCAAAAAAGCTTTGGGCAAATCAATGGGTTGAAATTTTATACTGCCAGAACCATCAACAAAAAATTGACCGACACTTTCAAGTATAACAGGTTCATTATTATTCAGCGATTTTTTTATACTGTCACAAAAGTGTTCTAAGGCTTCTGTTGCTTCGTACTTATCGCTGTTTGTTGTTGCTGCAATATATTCCGGCAATCCGTCCATTTTATTTTCAGCTTCGCTAAAAGTGATTGCAGTAAGCGGTGCTTTAATTTTTTTGTCGAGAAAATCGGTGGCGGCTTTACCGGCAGTTAACGATAAAGTACCAATGCCCGGTAAGGCACAGTATTTATTTTGAAAAAGATATGAAGCAATTAAATGTTGCATTGAATTTAAGGCGTTGAGCAAAGGTATGCAGTAAAAGTGAGTGACACAACGATGTTAAATAGAATTATTGAAGCTGGCACAAAAAAAATACTTGATAATTTATTTTGAATTTTTTAAATTAAAAGCATCGCATTGGTCATCTCCATAATCAAGTTCCCCCTTCAGGGGGCGGAGGGGGCTCCTAAAATGTTATCCTCACACCGCCCAAAACATTTAATCCATACACTTCGTAATTATGCCAGCGCTGGTATTTATTATTTAAAATATTATTTACATCAAGCCATGCACTAAAAGTTTTATTTACTTTAAATTCCATGCCGGCACTTAAATCAGTTCCGCCGCTAAAGTTTTTCGAAGTATTGCCTTTTGCCAAATAATTTCCACCACCAAACATATAAAAATCTCCTTTAAGCAATACCTGTTTAAATGCCCACCAGCGTAAAGAACTCGTAAATTCCATGGGCACAGTATTCCATGCTTTTCCATTGGTATTAAAGCCGGTGTAACCATTTAAAGTTAAGCCAGCTGTTACCGTAAATTTATCCTGGCTGATATAACTTAAGTCGCCATGTACACGAAAATTATTGGCTTTACTTTCGTATACTACTTTAAAAGATTTATTATCTGTTGCAGTATCATTTATAAACAAAGGAATATCGGTGTAGCTAATTAAACCTGCCTTGGCACTAAAATTAAAATGTTTACCGAGTGTTGCTTTTATGCCACCATAGTATTCAATTTCTTTGGTGTTTTTTTGCGCTGCAATAGTTTGCAGGTAAGGATTAATATTTACCAGGTTACGAAAAGTATTTTTAGTATAAGTACCCACCCAGCCTGCCTGTATCATAAAAACTTTTTCTTTTACCTGTACCTCTGCATATACATTGGGCAGCCAAATAAAAGTGCCATTATCCCAGGTTGGCGTAATGCCTGCATTAATGGTGAACTGCGGCGATGCAAAAGTTAATGCCGGTGCCACCTGAAAAACATTATTGGTAATTTTTACATTGCTTGTTAAATCTTTTGTAGTGTAACTCGTAATATCGGCACGGCCTTCTACTTTTATAGCCATGGCTTCGCCAAATTGTTTTTCAAGAGGTGCTGTTATAATTAAAGAACTTTCGCTTAATTTATTTTTACCGGTAAAAATATTTACCTGCACATTGGGATTGTATTTAATTCCAAAATCGCCAACAACGGTGTTACGAATACCAGCTTTAAGCATTAGATCCTGGTACTGGTTGCGTACGCTGTCTTTTTTATAATTGTACAATGCATGATCGTATCCATATAAATACACATCATTCTGGCTGTAGTTTACACTGCCATATGCTTCGTTCTTTGCAGTAAAATAACTGCCTGTTGCTTTTAAATTAAGTTGTGAATAATCCTGGTATTTTATTTTTCCTTTGCTGGAAATATAATCGGCATATACATTTAGCAAACTTGTTTTAGCATCGCCAAAACTAAAACCTGCACTTACATAAGGCGTTGAAAAATTACCAAAACCTACTTTTAAATAATTCCGCATGCCTAAATATAAATTAGTATCCTGCTGCAATGCCAGTGGTTTTAAAGATATGGGCTGATAAGAATAAAATAAATTTTGAGCTGGCACCACATAATTCATTTTTGGTTTGCCGGTATCGGCATTAAGCTGCGATGCTGCAAAATTTATTTTTACTGCATTGCGTAAAACCGGTTTGTAAGAGGAAGTGATATCAATGGTAGTTCCTTTTTTAGTAGTGTCTTTTTGGGCAAAAGCAATAGTGGTTGATAAACTTAAAACTAATAAACATATCGAATATCGAATATGGAATATTGAATATTTTTTGCTTTGCATTTTCATTATTGTTGTTTTAACTTCTCTTGTTTTGTATTGATCTAATTCCCAATTCCTAATTACTAATTACCTGTCACCTTACTGTTCATCTTCTCTTCCTCAATGGCCTTGTCTAATTTTTGCTGTGCTTCTGTTTTCAATTCGGCAATAACAGAATTTTTTGCTACACTTTCATAAGTGGCTTTTGCATTGAAATAATCTTTCTGTTGCATAAAAATATCTCCCAGTAAAATGTAAGCTTTGGTTACCCAAAAATCGTACGATCCTGTTTCTTTAATTACTGCAAGGGCTGATTTTTCTGCTGTGGTTAAATTGCCAGAAGTAAACTGGCAATTGGCTATTTCATATCTTGCCTCGGCACCCCAGGCCGATTTATTTATTGCTGCACAAGATTTAAACGAACTTATCGCCGCAGCACAATCGCCGGCTAACTGCTGCGATTTACCCAATACTAAAAATGCGATTGATCTGTCATCGGTGCTGATACCTTTTTTAGTGAGCAAAGTTTTTGCTGCGTCGTTTGCTTTGGTGTAATCTTTTAATAAATAATAACACCGCACCAAACCTCTTAATGCTTCCAACTGATTATCCTGGTTTACCGAACCTGATAATAAGGATTCGAAATATTTTTTTGCGGCCGAATAATCTTTCAACTCAAAATAATTTATTCTTGCTGCTTCTAAAGTTGCTCTTTCAAAATAACGGTTTTGCCCTTTAGCGTTTACATAATCGTAACCGGTTAATGCATTTTTAAAATCTTTGTTTTTATTGTAACATTCGCTTCGGAAATAATTGGCTTCTAATGCAAACGCACCATTGGGGTATTGAGATAAATAATTATTAAAACCAGTAATTGCTGCATTACAATCGTTGGCACTGTATTTTATTTCGGCGGCAGTATAGTTTAAAGAATCTGCTTCGCTAACAGAAATATTTTTACCATTCTTACGCATCAGTTCCACATAATCGTTCGGCCTTCCTTCTTCTACATAAATACTTTTAATATTGTCTAAAGCATCATCAGCCTCGGCAGATTGCGGATATTTTTGAATTAATGTTTGATAATTTACCAATGCATTTTTATTATCATCAATATTAAAATAACTCAATCCTAATTTTAAATAAGCCACAGGTTTTAATCCCCCTGCATCGGGCATATTAATAATGTTGGTTAAATACGGAATTGCTTCCCTGAATTTTTCATCGGCCATATAAGTGTTGGCAACTTCCATATTTACATCGGGCACCAAATTACTTTCCGGATATTGGCGGGTAAGTGTATTAAGCGTCCTTATTTTTTCGGTTGAACTTTTTACACCTGCAATCATAGCTTTTTGAAAATAAGCATAATCACTTTGCGGCAGTGCATTGTTAATTACATTATCGTACATGCTGTTGGCCTTTGCAAAATCACGGTTCATAAAATAACAATCGGCACTGCGTACATAAGCATCCTGTTCCATTGGCGACGAAGCAGTGCCTGCAACTTTTGTAACCTGCTCAAAATAATTTAAAGCCTGTTTGTAATTTTCTTTTTTCATCCAGCTGTAAGCCAAATTATATCTTGCCGCTTGCGGATTGGCTTCACCCTGCGATGGTGCACTGCTTTGCAAATAAAAAGTCATGTAGCGTATGGCATCATCATACTTTTGATTACGCAATGCAATTTCTCCTTTCCAAAAATTGGCATAAGGTAATATTGGTCCGGCATACTGATCTGCTAAAACTTTAGTTAACAACTCATCGGCCCTTAATATTTGCTGATCGTTTACATACTCCACTGCTTTACCAAATAAAATTCGGGGATACACTTTTTGCATCGCCAGTGTTGGTTTACCTAACGATTCATATAGTGATAAGGCATCGGAAAAATTATTGGTGTTGGCCAAAAGCCCTACCAATAATTCTTTAGCTTCTATCTCATAATCGGAATTGGGATAATCGGCAAGAAATTTTTTCAACTCATTCAGTGCAATATTTTGATACCCTAGCTCGTAAGAAAGTTTAGCGTAAATAAATCTCGATACTTCCTGCTGCTTTGCGTTACTGCTATTATACGCACAATATTGAAAAGCATTTCTTGCATTTTCTTTTTGATTAGTTCTTAAATAACAGTCTCCCAGCAAATACATACTGTTCTGCCCCAGCGAATCTTTTTGATTACTTAATTGCTTAAAGCCATCTATTGCTTTGGTTAGCTGGTTGGCCTGATAATAACAATAACTTAATTCATACAACACTTCTTTATCAACCTTTTTGCTGTTGTTTACGTAATACTCCAGCAGAGGTAATGCTTTTCCAAATTCTTTTTTCTCAAAGTATAATTGCCCCATCAGCAACTTCAATTCTTTTTCATAAAATAAATTACCGCCCCTTGCCAGTACACTTTCGCCATACCGTAGCGCTTCATCTTTTTTCCCCTGAAAATAATATATCTCTGCAATATAATAAGGCACCACGCCTTTGTATTCTTCTTTTGTTTCTACTAATTTAAAAGCCTTTAATGCTTCGTTGTATTGCCTGTCGTAATAACTAATAAAACCATAATAATAATTTGCAGGGTAGTAATATTTGTTTTTAGGCAACTGATGAATTTCGTTAAACAATGGTTTAGCCTGTTCAAATTGTTTTAAATTAAAGTAGCAGTAAGCCCGTTCAAATTTTGCATCAGCAATTTCATCGTTGCTTAAATTATCCAACCCTGCCCTTTCGTAATAAGTAATAGCATTGCTAAAATCATCTTTAGTAAAATAAAATTTTGCCAAATGGTAACTCATCAGTTGGCGGCGTGGTTCGTTATTAACAACTTCTATGTATTGTTTAGCTTCGTCTTCGGCTACAGGTTGCTGCAGTTTTAATTCGCAAACGGTATAAAAATATTTTATATCGTCGTTAAGGTAAGTGTGGTTGCTGATGCTGTTATCAGGGGTTTTATCTTTAAGCTCTTTAAATAAAGGATAAGCCAGGGCAAACTGTTCTTTTACAAATAATTCTTTGGCATCATTATATTTTTTTTCGGGATTGGTAATGGCGTTGGTAGGTTGTGCTATTACTGTACAATAAAGCCCGGCAAAAAAAAGCAGGGCTGTAAGTTTATGTTTTATCATGTTGGTATGTTCGGGGCTTTTACAATTGTAAAAATAACTATAATGACAGTTAAGCAAACACTGTTCCAATTTTATTGTGAATAAGTGGATAAATGTTAGCTGTTGTAATGTAAACGAATGTATTTTTGTTTTGCTGTTAAGGATTTTGTAAAATTTAAAATAAAAAACAATAACCTGTAAATTCAAAAGGAAATGAAAAAACTACTTTCTACAAAGTATTCGGCTGGTGCTTTCAGTACTGCAATGTTAGTATTAAGATTAGGTGTGGGCATTTTAATGCTGATGCATGGATATACTAAACTAATGAAGTTTAGTACAATGAAAAATGATTTTATGAATTTTATGGGCATCGGCAGCACCATGAGTTTAGCACTGGTAGTTTTTGCAGAATTCTTTTGTTCGGTGTTTTTAATTTTAGGTTTGTTTACACGGTTAGCGACAATACCTTTAATAATTGCTACCTGTGTGATGGTCTTTATGGCGAACAAAGGAGATGTTTTTGGAAAAGGGGAACTGGCCACATTATAACTAATCAGTTATATTTTAATATTATTTGTAGGCCCAGGTCTGGCCAGTATAGATAGTATGGTTGGAAAATAAAATTAAACCAGCAATAATGAAAAGACTTGATCTCGTTCAACTGACAATAATTATTGTTGGTATATTTAGTGGTTTCTTTTTTTTACTTAGCCTTCCGCAATTTTTACTATACCTGTATTCCTGGTTTAGAGAAGGATTGCGTGGAGGAGGGTACATGGAAACCGTTATTTGGAATATTATTGTCAGCGGCTCTTATCTTTTAGCTGCCTTCTATTGCATAAAAAAATCAAAACAATTTGCACAATGGATATGTAATAACGGCGAATTGAATGCTGAGGTTAACTTTGCATTGGATAAATCAGAATTACTTTTTATGTTATTTATTGGGCTAGGTATTTATGGTCTTATAACACATGTGCCTGTATTGCTTGTAGGCATTTTTAAAAAAATAAAAGACTATAGCTCACATATTGAAACTGATACCCTCGGCGCAACCGGATCTTCTAATCTGGCAGTACAAAGCATCACCATACTTTCATTTTTTACATTGGTATATTATGCAAAAATATTTGCCGATTTTTTTGCAGGGAAAATAAATAATACAGAACCTGAAGATGAGATAGCAGCAACGGCTGAATTAAATGATTAAATATGTTTGTAACAGAAACACAAGTTCGTATTCATTATGCCCTTACCGACCAGATGGGTGTGGTATATTATGGGCACTATGCACAATTTTATGAAATTGGACGTACCGAAGCCATCCGCCAGATTGGTTATACGTATAAAGAAATTGAAGCATTGGGAATTATTATGCCCGTAGTGGAAATACACAGCAAATTTTTACGCCCTGCAAAATACGATGACCTGATCACCATTAAAACAACATTAAAAGAAATGCCTGCTCATCATAAAATTATTTTTTATGCAGAGATTTATAATGAGCAGGATAAATTACTGAACACCGGCGAAGTAATTTTATATTTTTTAGATGCCTCCACTATGAAGCGCTGTGCAATGCCGGAAGCGCTGAGAGAAAAATTATGTCACTACTTTTGATTCCCAACAATCATTTAGGAATTTGGAATTAGCAATTGGGAATTGGGAATTTATAACTTGATGCATTATGTTTGCAAATTTTCCAATTGCTGAAATCCAAAATCCGAAATCTCATATCCTTACACCCTGTTATAATCTCCTCTCCAATTTTTTATGGCTTCTTTAATTTGTTTAGAAGATAAATTTTCTGAAACAGCACGATGTGCCAGATCAACAAACTCATTATTGGGTGCAAAACGTAAGGCAATGTATTGCGACAT
>NZ_JANPCM010000379.1:0-15811 GCF_031430955.1 Ferruginibacter sp. | reverse complement strand
TACTATATTGTAAATAAACATTTATAAGGTTAAGTGATTTGTACTTAAAGTACAGTAAAATTACTGTCCAAAAAGCTTGCGTTTTTCGAAAAATCATATTATGTTTGTGATGAAATTATGAATGATTGTTACCTCTTTTATTCATTTATTTTAATCTGAACCCAAACACAAGAAAATGAAAACAACTTCTACATTAGTTTGTAAACTATTTACTTTCTTTACAATTTTGTTCTTAAATGTGTTGGTAGTAAAAGCCCAATGTATTGCACCGTTAATGGTTTGGCAGAGTGCTGTTTTGGTAAGTGGAACAAGTGGGCAAATAGGGGCGGAGTATAAATTTCCCTCAGTAATAGCTGGTGTAGATGCTTTTGTTACCGTAAAAGATATTGCTGGCGGGGCCTCACTTACAAGTGTTGATGATAACACTTTTGGTTATAGCGAAGCATGGCAACCAGTGGTAAAAACTCCAACTTCTCAAGGAGTTTCATCTTCATACGTTAGTTTTAAAATCGACTTTAAAGATTCTGCTACCGGATCAAACCATACTTTTCCCTGCTTTCAATTATCTTTTATAGATGTTGATGGCGATAATCAGCATGTTAAAGAATTTGTTGCGGCAAAAGGTGCTAACCAGATTGTTGTTTCTAATGTTACAACTTTAGCTTTATCAACCATCTCTTTTAATTTTATCCAGGCAACAGGAACATTTCATAATTACCCGGGTATTGATACTTCTGCATATGTTACGAATATTAATTACAACTATATTAATACAGATCATATAGACGAAGTAAGATTTGGTAATATTACCGATAGTGTTTTTACAGTTCAGGACAGGTACAGTTGCGGATATTTCAGGCCCATAACGATGACTAATTTTTATGTATTGCCTGTTAAATATGTTTCATTTAATGCAATTGCAGAAGAAAATGCAGTAATTATTAAATGGGTAACAGAGCAGGAAGTTAATAACAATTATTTTGAAGTGGAACGTTCTTTTGATGCCAGTACATTTACCGCCATTGGCACTATAATGGCAGGTTTTGGCGCATTTAGCAAAAACAGTTACCAATTAATTGATAATGCAAAGGAATTAATGTCTAAAACAATTGTTTATTACCGCTTAAAACAGGTAGATAATATGGGTAAAGCAACTTACTCAAACATTATTGCAGTAAAACTTCCTGTGCAGCAGGGTAGAGTGGTTATGCAAACATCTCCCAATCCTTTTACCGAGAATTTGAATATACGTTTTACCACAACCGGAAATGGACTTGGTGAAATAACTATTGCCAGTATTAATGGACAAAAGATAATTACCCAACAAACTGCAGTAACCAAAGGATACAATAATTTGCAATTAAATGGCCTTAACCGTCTTGCGCCAGGTATGTACACCGTTCAATTAATTATAAATGGAACTATTATCAGCAACCAAAAAATTATTAAAAATTAACAGTAGTAAAGTTGTTTACTGTATACCAGTTTATAAAACACAGGTATAATTACCAAATGAACTTTTGTAAATAGTAAATCCCGCCACCGGCGGGATTTACTATTTATAGTATATGACCATGATTTCAATAGATTATAATGTGATTCTGCATGAAAAACGTAGATAATCTCACTGTTTCCTTTAAAAAAGAGTTTATTTTTAAAGATTTAATAAACTTTTTTCAAGCGTTTTATGATTTTTATCTAAGAAAAAAGTGATAAGGCAATATATTTTCTAACAAAATAGCTAAAAACGTACTTATGCTCAAAATGCAGTAAAATTACTGTCTAAAATATTTGCGGTTTCCGAAAAGAGTATTATGTTTGTGATGAAATTATAAATGATTGTTACCTCGGTTATTTATTCTTTCTAATCTGAACCCAATTTTCTTAAGAGCGCCAAACAAGGTTTGCCAGGTTTTAAAAGCTTGAAGCAAATTTTGAAAAAACATCTCTGAAAATTAAACACAAGAAAAATGAAAACTAATTCTACACTTAAGTGTACTTTGCTTACACTGATTACAATTTTCTCTTTAAGCTTCACTGCTGTTAATGCACAATGTGTTGCCCCTGCTATGGTTTGGCAAAATCCTGTATTAACAAGTGGCACTTCTGGTCAACCAGGAGCTGCTTATAAATTTCCTTCAGTAACACCAGGGGTTGATGCAATAGTATATTTGCAATCATTAGTAGGCGGGGCTACTCTCACCAGTATTGATGATAATACTTATGGCTACAGCGCAGCATGGCAGCCGGTAGTTAGAACTCCTTCAGTAATGGGTATTTCAAGTTCATATGCCAGCTTTAGGATAGAATTTAAAGATTCGGCTACAGGCGCTAACCACACTTTTCCATGTTTTCAGCTATCTTTTATTGATGTGGATGGCGACAATGTAGGAGTTCAGGAATTTGTTGCAGCTAAAAATGCGGACAGTGTTAAAGTATCTAATACAACACTTTTAACATTAACATGGTTGTCTGGAAATTTAGTACAGGCTACTGGCCCTATATTAAATTTCAATGGTATAGATACTTCTGCCTGGAATACAAATGTTAATTACAGTTATTCAAATACTGATAAAGTAATTGAGGTTAGAGTGGGTAGCATAACAGCACTTACTTTTACTCCGCAGGATAGATACACCAATGCATTTTTTCAGCAAATAACCATGGGTTCAAGTTCTCTTTTACCTGTAAAGTATGCATCATTTGATGCCGTTGCAGCAGATAGTAAGGTGACACTGAAATGGATAACTGAAGATGAAATTAATAATGATCATTTTGAAGTGGAGCGTTCATTTGACGGGGTTAATTTTACAACCATTGGCCTTGTATTGGATGGTTTTGCAAATGGTAATACAAAGATTTATATGTTTAAAGATAATGCTGCAGAATTACAAACTAAAACTGTTGTTTATTACCGCTTAAAGCAAATTGATACTAATGGTAAAGCTGTTTATACTAATAAATTGGCTGTAAGGTTACAGACAAAAACTGGTGTAACTATGCAGTTATCTCCAAACCCTTTTGTGCAGGATTTAAATATGCAGTTTACAGCCACTACAAACGCAATAGCACAAATAAATATCATTACGATAACTGGCCAAAAGATGGTAACCAAGCAGGCAAGTGTGAGTAAAGGATTTAATACTTTGCAGGTAAATGGCCTTAGTAATCTTGCACCGGGTATGTACACTGCTCAATTAATTATTGATGGTGTAGTTATCAGCAATCAAAAAATTATTAAAAACTAATTATAACCAGGCACAAAAAGGTTTGCAGGAGTTGCCGGTGTTTTTACCCTATATCGGCAACCTCCTTTTACCTGAACTAACTGCAATTTTTTTCATCCAAACTAAATAAAATGAAAACAATGATCCGTTTAATTTTAAATAATTCGATTACAAAGTTATTTCAGCAATTTACAGTTAAGTATAATGCAGCACCCGTACAATACAGTTTGCAACCATTGCCATCTTTCTGGCAAATGATACCAAATAAAAAATGCCCTAAATAAAAAATAATTAAAACCTTCTTCTTATATTATTATAAAGATGCAGGCGTCAATAAATAATTAAACTATATTTTAACACCAGCAAAATAAAAAATACCTCCTCAGCGTTTATATCCCACCCGGGAAGCTGTAAACGTTGTTAGTGCTTGGTTTACGATGTTTTCTTTGGGGGTTACAGAATCGAAAGATTCTTAACAAAAGCCGCATTTCTATGTGGCTTTTTTGTTTTTTTGAAAATTAATGCATAAACCATTAAAATTTTACTACACCATAGATATTTTTCTTAAGTCTTTTTACTATTTCAATTACACTTTCTGATAATTTTTTCAAATGTATTTGGCAGGGAAAAATTATTGATAAAAGCATAGGCACTGTGAAGCAGGTTCCATTTTTTTTATCTATATTTACTTATCCTTTTTTCCTCTTTAAAACCTGCGAATTCTCTTTATCCTCTGCAGGCAACATGCTCCCAATAATTAGCATCCGTTTAACGGGCTTTTTTATAATTTGAACAAAGTTTTATACTAACGCACATGAGAAAATATTTACTGCTGTTATTTATTTCAATTATTTCAATTGCAGGGTTTAGCCAGGATTTTAGTAATAAGGGTAAGGATTTTTGGGTGGGATATGGCAATCACGTAAGGATGTTTAATGCTGGTACTGCAGAAACAATGCAGATTTATTTAACCTCAGATGTAAGCACAACCGGAAATGTTTCAATTACAAGTATTGGATTTACACAAAACTTTACAGTTACAGCAAATCAGATTACTGTAATAAATATTCCAAGAACAGCAGCATTACTTGACGAGGGTTTATACAACCATGGTATTCATATAACAGCTTTAAAGCCTGTAGTTGCATATGGTTTTATTTATGTAAATGCTATTTCCGGAGCTACGGTTTTTCTGCCTACAAATACACTCGGAAAGGATTATTTTACCCTCAACTATACTCAAGCATCAAATGAGCCTAATAGTTATTCTTACTTTTTTGTTGAAGCAGTTGAAACCGGGACAACTGTTATAGAAATTACTCCCAGCCAAAATACAAAAGGAGGGTGGCCTGCCAGAGTTACTCAAACAATTAATTTATCACAGGGGCAAATTTATCAAGTTTTATCCACCAGTGATTTAACTGGCAGCATTGTAAAATCTATTGCCTCAGGAGGATCGAGTTGCAAAAAAGTAGCTGTTTTCTGTGGTAGTGGAAAAATATCTATTGGGTGTGGTAATCCGGGGAGTTCCGACAATTTATATCAACAGATGTACCCGGCGAGTACCTGGGGGAAAAAATATGTATTGATTTCAAGTAACAACAGACCAAATACAAATAATCCACCTGTTATTAATACTAATTTCTTTCGAATTTACCGACCAGACCCTACCACTATTGTAAACTTAAATGGGATACCAATTCCCGCTGCCAGTTTTGTAAACGATTATTATCAGTTTAGCAGCAATCAAACGAATTTAGTTAATGCTGATAAACCTATTTTAGTGGCTCAATATTTTTCAACAGCGGGTTGTAGCGGAAATAGTAATCCCCACGATCCGGAAATGATTTATCTGAACCCGGTTGAACAAACAGTAACTGATGTTACTGTTAATTCAATGCAGCCAGCAAGTAATACGGCTATTACGCAACATTTTATTAATGTAGTATTACGTAATTCTGGAACCGGAGTAAGTTCGTTTAAGATTGATGGAGTTACATCAAATGCAACTGTAAATATTTTACCACAAGATAATAATTACGCCTATATGCGTATTTATACAAATGGCAGTTCATTCGGGCCACTTACTTCCGGGGCACATCATCTAACTTGTGATTCTGGTTTCAATGCAATAGCATATGGATTTGGCAGTGCAGAATCTTATGGTTATTCAGCCGGAACTAATCTAAAGGATTTATATCAGCAAATAGGCGTTTCAACTGAGTATGGTATAGAACCAACACCCTCTGTTTGTACAGGCTCTCCTTTTAGATTCAGAGTTTCACTTCCATATTGCGCAGATTCAATAAGATGGGATTTAAATAATTTACCCGGGCCTCCAGCAGCTCCACCAACGATTATTTATACAACTTGTACCCCAGGACCCGGTGGCCCAGATTCTACTACTTCAGTAAATGGTGTACCAATTTACTGGTATTCTTTACCATCAATATATTCGTTTGGAGTAGTGGGAACTTACCCTGTTACAATTACTACATTTACAACAACCGCTTCAACCTGCGGATCGGAACAAGATATTGATTTTGATTTACAAATTTCCGATCCTCCCATTCCTGGCTTTACTGAGGTTATCCCCGGCTGTTATTTAGAGCCTGTGCAGTTTATAGAAACAACACCTCAAACGCCCAAACCAACTTACAAATGGTACTGGGATTTTGGTGATGGATTTACCTCTACATCTAAAAATCCACCGCATACTTATGCTTTGCCGGGAACATATGCGGTAAGGTTTTGTGACATTACTACACCCGGATGTTTAAGTGATACAATATTTCATACTGTAACTGTTCCTGATATTCCCTCTGCAACAGTGAGTGGCACAAATACTGTTTGTTTAAATGATCCATCACCACAAACAATAACTTTTACCGGCAGCGCTGGCAGGGCACCATATGAGTTTACTTATGATATAAACGGCACAGCACAACCAGTGGTTGTAAGTAATGCAGCAGGTACTTACACAATACCTGTTCTTACAAATATCGCCGGTACATTTACTTATAATTTGCTTAATGTAAAAAATGTTGGTTCAGCACTTTGTACAAAAAATCTTACAGGCCAATCTGCAACTGTTACTGTAAGACCATTACCCACAGCAGCAATAGCAGGAGCAACCACAGTATGTTTAAATGCCTCTTCACCAACAATAACATTTACGGGTAGCGGTGGTACAGCTCCTTATACTTTTGCTTATACCATTAATGGCGTTGCACAAACACCGATACTAAGTAATGGCGCAGGAGTAGCAACATTAAATCCACTCACCAATGTTGGTGGCCCGTTTGTTTATGCAATTACAACGGTTACCGATAACAGCAGTACTTTATGCAGCCAGTCTTTTAACAATGTGAGCACTACGGTTACAGTGAATGATTTACCCACTGTTGCAATAAGTGGCTCGGCAACAGCGGTATGTTTAAATGCAGCATCGCCTGCAATAATACTTACAGGCAGTGGCGGCACCGCACCTTATACATTTGCTTACAGTATTAACGGTGTGCCGCAACCTCCAGTAGTAAGTAATGCAGCCGGCAGTTATACAATAACAGTTCCTACCAATGCAGCCAATACATTTATTTATGCAGTAACCAGTGTGCAGGAGGGAAGTGCCAATGCCTGTACCAGGTCAAATATTACGGGGCAGTCAGCAACAGTTATTGTGAATCCATTACCCACTGCAGCAATAGCGGGAGCAACTACAGTATGTTTAAATGCTCCTTCACCACCAGTAACCTTTACAGCCAGTGGCGGCACAGCACCTTATACTTTTGCTTATACTATAAATGGTGTTCCTCAAACACCAATGATTAGTGATGCATTTGGCATAGCAACATTGAATGCACTTACCAATGTTGCTGGCCCGTTTGTTTATGCCATTACAACGGTTACCGATAACAGCAGTACTTTATGCAGCCAGTTGTTTAATAATGTGAGCACTACGGTTACAATACTTCCTTTACCTACGCCCAATTTTTCTTACACTAATCCATCCTGCGATACCAGGGTAATAACATTTACTGATAATTCTGTTGCTAATGCTGGTACTATAAATAACCGTTTATGGGATTTTGGTGGCGGTAATACTGCAACTGGGTCACCTGTATCATATATTTTTCCTGGTACTGGTCCGTTCACAGTTGGCCTTACCGTTACTACTACAAATGGTTGCAGTAATGCACCTTTGTTTACAAAAGTTGTAACAATTAATGATCGTCCTCAGGCTGGCTTTACAGTTCCTGAAGTATGTATCAGTGATGTGGCCGCAGTGTTTACTGATACCAGTAAAATAACTAATGGCAGTTTTAATACATTAGGGTATGAGTGGGATTTTGGCGATGGCAGTCCTTATCAATTTACAAAAGACGGTACACATTTATATGCATTAGTGGGTACTTATACCGTAAGACATATTGTAACCAGTAGCCTGGGTTGTAAGGACACTACATTTAACAATATCAGTATTAATGGTGCAAATCCTGTGTCAAACTTTTCTGTTACTAATGCCACTGCATTATGCGCCAACGATTCTGTGTCAATTGTAAATTTATCCACCATAAATCAGGGGAATATTACCAAAGTAGAAATATACTGGGATTTTGTTGGGGCTCCAGCAGCAGTACAGCTTGATGATTTTCCTGCCCCTAATAAAGTTTACAGGCATAAATATCCAAATTTTCAAACGCCGCCAACCCGGCCTTATACGATACGTTTTTTGGCCTATTCTGGAACTTTATGTGTAAATGAAAAATCAACCATCATAACGGTTAACGCTGCCCCAAAAGTTCAGTTTAATGCAATGCCCGATGCTTGCTATGCTGCTGCCCCATTTCTTATAACACAGGCAAGCGAAATTGGCGGCGTACCCGGCACATTTGCATACAGTGGTCCTGGTATTGTTAACAGTACCGGATTGTTTAATCCTGCATTGGCAGGTATTGGAACACATCTTATAAAATATACTTTTACTTCTGCTGCTGCCGGCTGTGTTGATACTATCAGCCGTGCAATAACGGTATTAGATACCGCAAGTGCTAAATTTTCTTTTAATGCCCCGGTTTGCGAAGGCACTCCATCTACATTTAAAGAGGAGTCAACCGCACCTGGCGGCGTAATACTCAGTAACACCATTTGGAATTTTGGTGATGGCTCACCATTAGAGAGTCATGTACCAGGCAGCACATTTACCCATACTTTTCCGGGTTGGGCAAATTATACTGTTACCATGTACAATGTATCTGCTTACGGATGCAGTAGCACGAGCAAAGTGCAGCAGGTATATGTTAGCCCTATTCCTCAATCGTCATTTACATTTGTACAGCCCAGCGTTTGTTTACCCAATGCTTCGGTATCTTTTGTAAATAATTCCAGTATTGCAGACGGTACAGCAATTACTTATGCATGGGATTTTGGAGATCCTGCAAGCGGTGTTTTAAATGCATCATCTGCCAGAACACCACCACCACATATTTATAGCGGAACAGGCCCATATACAGTAAAACTAACTGTAACCGGCAGCCTGAGTTCCTGTTTTAAAGAATTTACTGATCTCGTTGATTTTATTCATCCTCAGCCAAAAGCAGCTTTTGATTTTAACAAGCCGGGTATTTGTATTGGAGATGATGTTATTTTTACAGATTTGACTAATGGGCTAGACGGCACCGTAATGCAATGGAACTGGAATTTTGGCGATGGTATCACCGGTACAAATAAACAGGAGCAACATTTATATTCAACTGCAAAAACTTACGACGTATCGTTATATATTGTAAACAGCCTGGGCTGCAACAGTGATACATTAACGAAGCAGTTTACCGTTAATCCGTATCCGGTGGTTGATGCAGGCCCTGATGGAATTGTACTTGAAGGTGGTTCGTTTACAATGAAGCCTGTGGTTACCGGAAACGATTTGCAATATTTATGGAGCCCTGCTACTTATTTAAACAATACTAATACTGCTGCACCAACAGCAATTAATATGCTGGATGATATTACTTATCAATTAGTAGTTACAGGAAGAGGAGGATGTACAGCGCCTCCTGATTTTGTATTTGTAAAAGTTTTAAAAGCACCTAAAGTACCCAATACATTTACACCCAATAATGATGGCATTAATGATTTTTGGTTAATCGATTATTTAGATACTTATCCTAATTGTAAAGTGCAGGTATTTACCAGAACAGGGCAATTAGTATTTGAATCGAAGGGGTATAAGAAACCATGGAATGGTACAATAGGAGGTAAGCCATTACCATTTGATACTTACTATTATATTATTGAACCTGAAAATGGCCGCAAGCCAATTACAGGATATGTTACGATTGTGAAATGAAAGCCCCCCAGATCCGCCGAAGGGGGACTTGCCAGCCGAAAGGTATTGGCAATCGAGGGCTGAAATTGTTAACTGAGTATTTTAAATTTAATAGAGGGATAATTTATTATTAAGGACGAAAAGAAAAGCTGTATCATGAAAAAAATATTTTTAATTGCAATGGGTTGCTTAAGCAGTGCGGTTGTGATGGCGCAGGCAAAACCATTCTATACACAATACATTTTAAACAATTACATCCTTAATCCTGGTGTAACGGGTCTTGAAAATTATACCGATATAAAACTAAGTAACCGTAATCAGTGGACGGGAATTAACGGGGCACCGGTTACCAGCTATTTCAGTATCCATGCACCCATTGGTAAAACAGATTTAAGAACCAGCGCCACCTCTTTTGAAGTGCCGGGAGAAAATCCAAGAGGACAAAGGTTATGGGAAGAATACACACCACCGGATGCTCATCACGGTATTGGATTTATTGCTATGAATGATAAGGCGGGGTACATTAACAGGTGGTCGCTTAGTGCATCGTATGCTTATCATAAACCCCTTAGTGTAAAAACAACTTTATCGGCAGGTATTAATGGAGGTTTTACAAGTGTAAACCTGGACCGATCTAAAATTGAATGGGCCAATTTAGATCCTAATGATCCTGCAATCGGGATAAGTACAGGAGAATTAAAAAAAGTTAAACCAGAAATTGGTGCAGGCTTATGGTTATATTCTGCAAGGTATTTTCTGGGATTGTCTGCGTTAAATATAATTCCGGGTAAAGCAAAATTTGTTAATAACGATAAGTACGGTGCTTATTATACGCCTAATTATTTTTTAACTGCAGGTTATCGTTTCTCATTAACGGATGAGGTTATGGTAATGCCTTCTGTAATGGTGCAGTACTGGCAACCGCAGTTAGCAGGTTTGCATACTAACGTTAAACTGCAATACCTGGATAAAGTTTGGGTAGGAGGGAGCTATCGTTTTTCCGATTTAATTTCAGGATATTCTGCTATGGCAGGATTAAATATTTCTAATACACTTAACATAAGTTATGCTTACGAAAATGCCACCACATCAAGGTTAAGAACCTACACCAAAAATACACACGAAATAATGGTAGGATTTATTATTGGTAATAAATACAGTCAGGCTTGTCCACGTTGTTATTAATATTGCAAACTAACCTGTGAAGGTTTCAAAATCTCCCAGTTTTTTATAGAAAGATAAAAAAGAGTTGATTTATTTCTCCCATGCCAATGCACTTGCCCCTAAAATCGCCGCATCCGATTCTTTTAAATGGCTCACCAATATTTTTACTTTATTTTGAAAAACCTGTATCAGGTTTTCTTCCATGTGCTGTTTGGTAGGTTTTAAAATTAAATCGCCCGCTTTGGTTAAGCCGCCAAATAACACAATAGCTTCGGGGCTGCTGAACATGATAGCATTGGCCAATGCAAGCCCTAGAATTTTTCCGGTGAACTCAAAAATTTCTAACGCTACCTTATCGCCCTGTATGGCAGCCTCATAAACAGCTTTAGAATCTAATTGATCTGTTGGCACATCCCTCAGTAAGCTTGGCTCTGTTGTTTTTTCTAAAATTTCTACAGCCGTATTTCGTACACCGGTTGCAGAGGCATAACTTTCTAACGAACCTTTTTTGCCTGTGCCAGGGTGAAAGCGTCCATCTGGAATTACAATAGTGTGGCCCAGCTCACCGGCAAATCCATCATGGCCATAAATTAATTGACCATTGGCAACAATACCGCTTCCTACACCAGTGCCTAAAGTAATCATTATAAAATCTTTCATGCCTTTTGCAGCACCATACATCATTTCGCCAATGGCGGCAGCATTAGCATCGTTGGTAAGTGTAATGGGTAATTTAAATTTTGCTTCCAGCAATTCTGCCATTGGGATAATCCCTTTCCACGGCAGGTTAGGGGCATACTCAATAGTGCCGGTGTAATAGTTGCCGTTAGGTGCACCTACGCCAATGCCTTTTATTCGTCCGGTGCCGCCTGCTCTTTCAATCAATTCGGAAAGTGCATCATACAATTCATCAATAAAACTATTTACTGTTGCATGTTTTTTGGTAGATATTTCGCTGCTGAACAAAACATTTCCCACCCTGTCCACAATACCAAATTTGGTACCTGTGCCGCCAATATCAACACCAATAACTAATTGTTCCAACGCTGTTGCCATAAAATAAATTTAAAAATTCAGCCCCGTAAAAGCGGGGCTGATAAAGTTATGAATTAAATAAGTTCTTCTTTAACATTCTCTGGTGTTGCATCATAATCTATTCCCTGCCGTTTTAAAATTCTTTTTGCTGCAAAAGCAAAAAATGCCAAGTATGCAAAACAAACTACAGCTATCCAGTAAGAATTGTGGATTCCAAATCCTTCAACAGTAGAATTGGCCTGTAAATAATCTGCTACTTTTCCCTGCATGGGAGGAATAATACCTCCGCCTAAGATCATCATAATTAAAAAAGCAGAACCCTGGGTAGTATATTTTCCTAATCCTGCAATAGATAGAGAAAAAATACATGGCCACATGATAGAACAAAATAAACCCCCGCTTAAAAATGCATATATAGCGATTTTACCTGTAGTTAATGTTCCAATGATCATTGCTATTAACCCAAGTAAACTGAATACCAATAAAGTTTTAGCAGGTTTATTTTTAGTTAGATATGCAGCAACAATTTGAACCAGCACACAAACTAAATAATAGTATAAAGGTTTCATATCATAACCTGCAACGGTATTTACAATAATAATAATTGCAAAAGCAACCAGCGGAACTACAAAAAGCAAAATATCTTTTGTTTGTTTACTTAATTTAAATGCCCCTACTGCACCAGCCCATCTGCCTATCATTAAACTTCCCCAATACATGGCAATATATTTAGTTGCTTCCGAAGCCTGGAAACCGCCAAAATCTTTATGACGCAACAGTTCACCAAGGTTACTGCCAATAGTTACTTCTACACCTACATAAAAAAAGATTCCAAGCATTCCTAAAACTAATTGAGGATATTGCATAGCGCCCCATCCATCGCTTTTCTTTTTTGCACTTAGGTTTGCAATTAATAATCCAACTACCACAACTGCTAATGCACCCAATAACCATTTCATACGATAAGCTTCAAGAGCATGTTTTTCTGCATCAGTAGCATTGGTTAAATCGGTTTTGTAACTGCTAAAAACGGGTACAAACATTATAACCAAAAGCCCTGTCATAATTAATAAAGTATACAATGCTTTGCCTGCTTTTTCAGTTTTCTCTTCTAAAATACCCGAAGGAACTTTTTTAGAAAAAAAGAATAAAGCTGCAGCACCAATAAATAAAGCACCCACACAAGTGTATAAAATAATTACTTTACTAAGGCTGAGGCCTGCAATTTTTTCGTCTGTAATTGCAGCGGTAGTTCCAAATAATGCAATAGCAACTACGATAGGTCCAATGGTAGTACCAAAAGAATTTACACCTCCACCAAGATTTACCCTTGTTGTTCCTGTAGCAGGGTCTCCAAGAGTGATTGCAAATGGTTGCGCTGCCGTTTGCTGTAAAGAAAACCCTAAAGCCACTATAAATAAACCGGCTAACATTCCGGCAAAAGTGTTGGCATTTACTGCTATTATCATTGCGGCTGCACCTAAAGCAGAAAATAATAAGCCATAAATAATACTTTTTTTATACCCCCATTTACCAACCAAATCTTTACCGCCAAATGCTCCATATGCAAATAATACCAAAGCACCAACATAATAAGCAGAATAAAAAGCAAAATCAATAAGATGGCTTTGAAATTGAACTAAATGAAAATAATGTTTGCAAAAAGGAATAAATACACTGTTGCCTGCAGCAATAAAACCCCAAAAGAAAAAAACCGTTACTAAGGTACCTAACGCACCATAATTGGTTTCTTTTAAAGATTCGGAATTAGAAAGAACCGGTTGATTAGTTTGTATTGTAGCCATCGTTATTTTGTTTTGTATGGTTGAAAATAGAATAAATTACCGACTTTGAAAAAATTTCGTTTAGTCTGCTATTTTTTCATTTCTATTTTGTACACACAATCTTAATAAATTTTTAAAACTCAAATAATAGATTATTATTTTTATAATTTGCTATAATCAATTAAAACTTACTAAATTGTAATCAGATTATTATAATTGCTAATGATGGAAATATTACACGTAACTGCTGAATGTTACCCTTACGCCAAAGCCGGCGGCCTTGCTGATGTTGCTGGCGCTTTACCTAAATATCAAAACGATTTGGGCAATATTGCCAAAGTGGTAATGCCCATGCACCGCACTAAATTTTTACTGGATAACGAATGGCAAACTGTACATAAAGGTTCCTTTACCATGGGGCAGTATTATTTTGATTATACCATCATTAAAGAAAAAACCAATAAACTCGATTTTGATTTATACTGCGTAGATATTTTTGGTTTGTTTAACCGGGAAAAAATTTACGGTTACGATGATGATACAGAAAGATACACCGCTTTTCAAATTGCAGTGGTGGACTGGTTAAGCAGATGGCAGCACCAGCCGGATGTAGTGCATGTGCATGATCATCACACAGGGCTTATTCCTTTTATGATGCAAAATTGTTTTGCTTACCGGCATTTAGCAACAATACCAACAGTATTAACTATACATAATGCACAATACCAGGGGTGGATGGATTGGGGTAAACAAAATTATTTACCTGCTTACGACAGCTGGCAGTGGGGTAAATTAGATTGGGAAAAAAATATTAATCCCCTGGCATGCGGAATAAAATGTGCGTTAAAAGTAACCACCGTTAGTCCCAGTTACATGGAGGAATTAAAATATAGTGCCAACGGATTAGAAAGTTTATTTGAATACGAAAAAGGAAAATGCACGGGTATTTTAAATGGTATTGATAATGCGGTTTGGGATCCTGCAACAGATACTTATATCTTAGATAATTTTTCGATAAAAGATGTGGAAGCTGGAAAAAAATTAAACAAGAAAAAATTATGTGATGATTTTGGTTTGGATATTGAAAAGCCGCTTTTTATTTTTATTGGAAGATTAGTGGGAGAAAAAGCAGCGGAGCTGTTACCACAGGCCATCAACGATTCTATTTATCACATGAATGGTAAAATGAATTTTTTAATTTTAGGCAGTGGCGATCCGGGAGTGGAGCAACAGATGGAAATAATGAAGAGCAGCCTGGTTGGATTTTATAATTCGCAAATTGGATATAACGAAAAACTGGCGCACCAAATGTATGCCGGTGCCGATTTTTTATTAATGCCCAGCAGGGTAGAACCCTGCGGACTTAACCAAATGTATGCATTGCGTTATGGTACTATGCCGTTAGTAAGAAGTACTGGTGGATTAAAAGATACCGTAATTGATTTTGGTGACCCCGGTGGTTTTGGCATTCGTTTTAATGAAGCAAGTGTGGGGGACATTACGTATTCTGTTTACCGGGCAACTGAGTTATACAGCGATGCAAAAAAACTTACAGCCCTGCGAAAAAAAATGATGCAAATTGATAATGGTTGGGAAGTTAGTGCAGGACGGTATATTGATTTGTATCAGTCAATTTTATGAAATTAAAAAATTATTGAAAAATAAAATTTTCTTTAGCCTTCAAACACGATTGTATCAAAAATATCAATACATTTAATTACAAATTATAAATAGCATGGACTCAAAATCTGTAGTAGCAGTAATACTTGGCGGCGGCGCAGGCTCACGCCTTTATCCTTTAACCGCCACAAGGAGTAAACCGGCCGTACCTATTGCAGGTAAATACCGGCTGGTAGATATTCCCATTTCCAATTGTATTAATTCAAGCATTAACAGAATGTATGTTTTAACACAATACAATTCTGCATCGCTGAATAAGCACATTAAAAATACCTACCAGTTCAGTGCTTTCAGTAAAGGGTTTGTAGATATTTTAGCGGCCGAACAAACCCCTGATAGTTTAGGTTGGTTTCAGGGCACTGCCGATGCTGTACGACAAGGATTGCGTCATATAGAACCATTTGAAAGCGACTATATACTTATTTTATCCGGCGATCAATTGTATCAGATGGATTTTGCAGAAATGCTGGAAAATCATAAAAAACTCGGGGCAGATATTACCGTTGCAACAATTCCGGTTACAGACAGAGAAGCACCTGAGTTTGGAATATTAAAATCTGCTGAAGGCCTGATTACTTCTTTTATAGAAAAAC
>NZ_JANPCM010000378.1:0-3720 GCF_031430955.1 Ferruginibacter sp. | reverse complement strand
TCGTACAAAAAAGCTTCCAATACTGCCTGACTACCTGAGATGTTAGTATGCTTCTTCGCCTCTACTTTTTCTTCAACTAATTCTAATGTTTCCATAACAATTTATTTTAAGCTTCATCAGTTACACATCCCTCACTTGCATCTTTTACGCATTGTGCATATTTGTACAACACCCCTTTGGTAACTTTTAAAGCTGGTTGTTGCCATTTTTTTCTGCGTTCAGCAATAATTGCATCACTCACTTTCAACGTCATTTTTTTTGTAGCCACATCTATTTCAATTTCATCATCATCATGTACCAATGCAATTAAGCCACCATTGAATGCTTCGGGTGTTATATGCCCTACTACAAATCCATGACTCCCGCCACTGAATCTTCCATCGGTAATTAATGCCACATCTTTTCCTAAACCTGCACCAGTAATGGCACTAGTTGGTTTCAACATTTCAGGCATGCCCGGTGCACCTTTGGGCCCTTCATTTTTTATTACTACCACATCACCTTTTTTTACTCTGCCATTTGCAATGCCTGCAACCAAATCTTTTTCACCATCAAAGACCCTTGCAGGGCCAACAAAACGTTCGCCTTCTTTACCACTTATTTTTGCAACGCTTCCTTTTTCGGCAAGGTTGCCAAATAAAATTTGTAAATGGCCTGTTGCTTTTAAAGGTTGCTCTAATGGATAAATTATTTTTTGTGTTTCAAAATTTACCGGCGCAGTATTTTTTAAATTTTCTGCAATCGTTTTTCCTGTTACCGTTAAACAATCGCCATGCAACAAACCTTTATCCAGTAAATATTTCATTACAGCGGGTACGCCACCGTGAGCATGTAACTCCTGCATTAAATATTTTCCGCTGGGTTTAAAATCGGCCAGCACGGGTGTTTTATCACTGATGATCTGAAAATCATTTAACGTTAGATCCACATCCACAGCTTTTGCCATGGCAATTAAATGCAACACCGCATTAGTGCTTCCTCCAAAAATCATAATGAGGGTAATCGCATTTTCAAATGCTTTCTTCGTCATAATATCTTTAGGCTTCACATCTTTCTCCAATAAAATTTTTATTGCTTTGCCTGCATCTAAACATTCCTGTTTTTTTTCTTCACTCAATGCTGGGTTACTGGATGAGTAAGGCAAACTCATACCCAATGCTTCAATCGCACTCGCCATAGTGTTCGCAGTGTACATACCACCGCATGCACCTGCACCGGGGCAACTGTGTTTTACCACTTCTTTAAAATCTTCCGGCGTAATGGTGCCTGCAATTTTTTTTCCCAGCGCTTCAAAAGAAGAAATGATATTTAACTCTTCGCCTTTATAATGTCCTGCAGCAATCGTTCCGCCGTACACCATAATTGAAGGACGGTTCAATCTTCCCATGGCCATAATTGCACAGGGCATATTTTTATCGCAGCCTGGTAATGCAATTAATCCATCGTAATAAAATCCACCACACACTGCTTCAATACTGTCTGCAATTAAATCACGGCTTACCAAACTGTACCGCATACCGTCTGTTCCGTTGCTGATACCATCGCTTATGCCAATGGTATTAAAAATCAATCCTACCAAATCATTATCCCACACACCTTGCTTTGCAATTTTTGCTAAGTCATTCAAATGCATGTTGCAAGTGTTACCATCGTAACCCATACTGCACACACCCACCTGCGGTTTTTTTAAATCGTTTTCTGTTAAACCAATGCCGTACAACATGGCTTGTGCGGCCGGTTGTGTTTCGTCTTGTGTTAATGTTTTTGAATATTTATTTAGTTCCATACCCCTATCCCCTAAAGGGAAATTAATTGTGTTTTATTAAAAGAATTTTGTTACGATCATTTATTCTTTATTCATCTTCATTGGTCTGGCCTAAGGCGAGACACTCTTCAACTATATTTCTTTATTGAGCTTTAATTATGTTTTGCAAAAGCACCTGTCGTACCTACGGGACGTTGAAAAAATTATCCTAATTTTCTACCCACCTTAAGTTCCTATGGAACTATTCTAAATCATAATCTCATATTTATTCTTCGGTACAATCTTCTCCATTTCCCTCTCCTGCAGGAGAGGATAGGTGAGGTAAAAAAAACGACCCGCCTTTTTGGAGACGGGTCGCTGTATAATTTTAATTTTATTTTATAAGCTTGTTCCTCCTCCATGCAGTGCAGGTATAATAATGACAATCACAATAATAATTACTGTAATTTTTGTAATGACATTATTAA
Source organism: Ferruginibacter sp. (assembly GCF_031430955.1). GTDB lineage: Bacteria > Bacteroidota > Bacteroidia > Chitinophagales > Chitinophagaceae > Ferruginibacter. The sequence goes on along the minus strand of NZ_JANPCM010000378.1, from coordinate 1,488 downwards.
ATTTGTTGCTCAACATAAAGGAATGTTATTACACAAATATACCTACACCAAAAATAAAAACCAAAGAACTTTTCCCCCATCTCCTAAAGGGGAGTTATTCAAACATTCCACTTTTTAATATTATTTCTATATTTCAAGCCCAATACTTCTCGATGATTATACAACCCTTTAAATAACTCCCCTTCAGGGGATGGGGGCTATATAATAGTTGATTTTCTCAACTCAATATTTTCTTTATTCAACCTGCCCGGAATTTTATTACCGATATAATCGCTGATCAATTCGCCAATGGTAGTGGTAAAATAAAAATTGATAGGTTCAATATCTTTGGTCACAAACTGATTCGCCAATGTCCACTCTACTGCTTCTCTTACCAAAGCCGCTTCTTCTCTTAATTCAAAATAATCCAGTAACATGGCAGCTGATAAAATTGAACCAATTGGATTAGCAATATCTTTTCCTGTTGCCTGCGGATAAGAACCATGAATAGGTTCAAACAAAGCTGTTTTATTTCCTACAGATGCAGAAGGCAGCAAACCTAATGAACCACTTATCACACTTGCTTCATCACTAATAATATCTCCAAACATATTTTCGGTAAGTATTACATCAAATTGTTTTGGATTTAAAATGATCTGCATTGCTGCATTATCAACAAATAAAAAATCTAATGCCACATCAGGATATTGAGCAGCTAATTCTTTCACTACTTTTCTCCAAAGCCTGGAGGTTTCTAATACATTGGCTTTATCAACCAGTGTTAACTTTTTTCTTCTCGTTTGTGCCGATTGAAAAGCCAAATGTGCAACTCTTTCTATTTCTTCTTTGCTGTAAGCACATTCATCAAACGCATAGGTTTCTTCTGCGTTGGTTTCTTTTTTTCCAAAATATATGCCGCCGGTTAATTCCCTGAAGATGATAAAATCTACCCCTTCGATATTTTTAGTTTTAAGCGGCGACAAGTGATGCAGCGAAGAATAAGTTGTAATCGGACGAATGTTGGCGAATAACTGCAATGCTTTCCTTATTCCAAGTAAACCTTGTTCCGGTCTAACCTTTGCCGTTGGGTCATTATCATATTTTGGATGACCGATTGCACCAAATAAAATAGCATCGCTGTCTAAACAAATATCAATAGTTTCTGTGGGCAATGGTGTTCCTGTTTTATCAATCGCATCCGCACCCAACAAACAATATTTGTACTCAAACTCATGGCCAAATTGTTCGGCAATAGCATTCAATACTTTTACTGACTGTTTGGTTACTTCCGGCCCAATGCCGTCACCTTCTATTACTGCAATTATCTTTTTGCCCCCATCCCCTGAAGGGGAGTTATTCAAATTTTCTATTTTTTTATCGCCGTTCATTTATTTCAATATTTTTATATCTCTTTATTTTAAATTTTTATTTTTTACATTTTCAATTTTATAAATAGTAACCCCCCCGATTATAATCGTACTCTTCGAATAACTCCCCTTCAGGGGATGG
>NZ_JANPCM010000377.1:0-2779 GCF_031430955.1 Ferruginibacter sp. | reverse complement strand
GTTAGCAGCTTTATGCTATACAACCCTTTTGGAAGAAAAAGTCACTATTTAATCTCTTTCTGCATGGGGTTACCGCCACCGCCAGCACCACGTGCCCCACGGCCACCGCTACCTTTAAATAATTGGAATTTGCTGGGTGTTGTAATTGCAGGCCAACTGTTATTACCTTCATTTATATCAGCCGTTTCTCTTAACGGATCTAATTTAACCGATGCCACTTCTTTATCTTTCATAAATGTTTTCACCACTTTATTTTCGTTTTTTCGCCAAACCTGTACCGGTATGCGGTCTATTTCTTTAGTACCATCTTTAAACGTCCACTCAATAATTATCGGCATTACCAAACCACCTTTATTGCTAAACGTTAGTTCGTACATATTTTTCTTTCCGGCAATAAAAAAACGTTCTGCTTCTGTTAAAGTATCAGTGCTGGGTGCAGGTGTGGTAATTTCAAAAGGTGTATCATCCACTTTTGCCAATCCCCTGTCGTATCTCCAGTAAAAATCTTTTAAGCTTTCATCGGCATCAGTTGCAAACACAATCTTTTTATCTTCCCTGTTTCTTATTTTAGAAATATCATCAAATGTATTTAACAATGGTTTTGCTACCGGCATTTTTGTAACGCCGCCACCAGCAGGCCTGCTTACACTTTCGGTACTTAGCACTGCCCACTTAACAGTATCCAAAGAAATATCGCAGGGCTCTGTGCCGTAAAACCATCCTCTCCAGTACCAATCTAAATCTTCGCCGCTGGCATCTTCCATTGTTCTGAAAAGATCTGCAGGTGTGGGGTGTTTAAATGCCCAGCGCCTTGCATACTCTTTAAAAGCATAATCGAAAAGATCACGGCCCATAATAGTTTCTCTTAAAATATTTAACCCGGTTGAAGGTTTGCTGTAAGCATTGGGGCCAAACTGAATAATGTTTTCGCTGTTGGTCATAATAGGCTCCAGTTGATCTTTAGGCAACTTCATGTAATCAACAATTTTATAAGCCGGGCCTTTGCTTACCGGAAATTTATTATCCCACAATTCTTCAGTTAAATATTCACAAAAAGAATTTAACCCTTCATCCATCCATGTCCATTGCCTTTCATCGCTGTTGATGATCATGGGGAAAAAATTATGGCCCACTTCATGTATCACCACGCCCAGCATACCATTTTTTGTGCCTTCGCTGTAAGTGCTGTTGGCACTGTACATGCCATTGGCATCTTTTTCGGTACGGCCAAAGTTGAAACATATCATGGGATATTCCATTCCGTTAGCAGCCTCTAAACTTTGTGCAACAGGGTAAGGATAAGGAATGGTAAATTTTGAATAAGTTTTAATGGTATGTGCTACTGCTTTAGTACTAAACTTCCTGTACAGGCTGTAGGCTTCTTTACCATACGCACTCATGCACATTACTTTTTTTCCTTCCACCATTGCAGGCATAGCATCCCAAATAAATTTTCTTGATGAGCCCCAGGCAAAGTCACGAACCATATCAGCTTTAAATATCCAGGTTTTCTTTTCTTTAAGTTTTTGTTTTTCTCTTGCAACGGCTTCATCTAATGTTACAATTTCAGTAACATCAGTTGATGTTTGTGCTTTTTGCCAGCGTACAAATTGTGCAGGCGTTAAAACCTGCTGGTAATTTTGCCCCTGTCCTGTTGACATTACAACATGATCGGCAGGCACCGTCATGGCTACTTTGTAATTACCAAAAGTTAAAGCAAACTCGCCGCTGCCCACAAACTGGTGGTTTTGCCATCCCTGAAAATCGCTGTACACACAGAGGCGGGGAAACCACTGCGTCATAGTAAACAGATCATTACCATCTTCAGGAAAAAATTCAAATCCCCCACGGCCACCATATTTATTTTTTTCAATAATATAATAATTCCAGTCAATTTTAAAAATAAATTGCTGGCCTGGTTTTAGCAGTTGAGGTAATTCGATCCTCATCATGGTTTTATTAATGGTATATTTTAAAAGCTTACCAGCGGCGTCGGCTACACGGGTAATATTGTCGCCGTATTCTTTGTCTTTATCCATCTTTCCGGTAAAGCGTTGTATATCCGCTTCATTAATTCTGATGGGCATCATGTTACTGGTTTGATAACCGGAATTATTTACGGTGCTGTGTTCGTTTTCATCTAACTGAATCCACAAATAGCTTAACACATCAGGTGAGTTGTTGTAATAAGTAAGTGTTTCTTTACCCATCAAACGGCGGTTGGGTTCATCCAGTTCACACACAATATCGTAATCGCAACGCTGCTGCCAGTATTTAGGTCCAGGTGCCCCACTTGCAGTACGATACTCGTTGGGAGTTGGTAAAATTGTTCCCAACTGTTCAAACCTGTTTCCATGATTACTGCCCGGATTATTTTTAATATCCTGTGCAGCAACTGAAATACAAAATGAAAATAAAATAGCTAAGGCTGTTAATTGTTTCATGCTGTTGTTTATTATTGCCCCCATCCCCTGAAGGGGTGAAGCGTAGTTTATGTTTTATTTTTTTGTTACGAACTTAAATAATTCTATTTGACTTCATTGGTCTGGCCTAAGGCGAGACACTCTTCAACATTATTTCTTTATTGAGCATTACTGAATTTTTTATTTTTTTAATGCCATCTACTTCAATCTTCGCGATTCACCCTTTAGTGGATAGGAGTTCTCTCTACCACCATTTTTAAAGCTATGCAAAAAGCTACACCCGACAATGCCCACAACCACCATTTTCTTTTCAGCTGCCCTTTATTTACTATTAAAAAACTTAATAACAGGATACA
>NZ_JANPCM010000376.1:0-14516 GCF_031430955.1 Ferruginibacter sp. | reverse complement strand
TTCTCCATCTTCTTAATGTAGCCGTACTTTGGTTATCGAAACCATACATGTTGGTAGTATTAATTTTTGTACCATTTACCAGGTCAACTTTATACCTGTAATTAAAGAATGCGGTAAACTTCCATTGGCCCTTATAACTTACCGAGGTACCAAAACCTCCCGTAAATTTCGGGTTGCTGTTGCCGAGATAAACAATATCCTGATAATTAATATTTCCATCGTGGTTTATATCTTCATACATAGCATCGCCTGGTTGAAAAGTATAACCAATACTTGGATAATTAAATTTCATAAATATAGTTTGGCCTGTGGGGCCAATTATATTTTCTCCTTTAGCATCTGTTGCAATGGTAGATTGTAAATCTTTATAAACACCTTTGTATTTAAACCCGTAAAAAGAACCAAAAGGATTATTAACCTGTAAGAAGGTTTTGTATTCTCCGTTTTTTTCAATATTACCTTTATCTCTTGGATAAAGATCTGAAATTTCACGTATCATGTTAATGTTACGGGCAATGTTAAAATTAAAATCTAACTGCCATGTTTTAGTTTTTACAGGTGTAACACCAAGGCCTAACTCAAAACCCTGATTATCCATTGTACCCACATTCATATCAACATTGCTAAACCCGTTTATAGAAGAAATTTGCAGGCCGGGGAAATACATATTTTTTGTACGGTTTATATAAAACTCTGCATCCATGGTAATACGCCTTTTAAACATACTTAAATTAATACCTGCATTCTGACCAACAATAGTTTCCCATTTTAAATTAGATAATTGCATTCTTGCAGGATAAACACCCGCCTGACCCAGGTAGCTCCAGCTAAAAGTATTATAAGTATTGATGTAAGTGTAATCATACTTTGGTGCGTTACCCGATTGACCATAACTTGCCCTGAAACTTAAATCATCAATGCTTTTTTCAAAACGTTTCATAAATTTTTCATCCGAAATCCTCCACCTTACCGATGCAGAAGGAAATAAACCATAACGGTTTTCGGGCCCAAATCTTGAGTTGGCATCTGCCCTTACACCAGCATTAAAAATATATTTGTCCTTAAAACTGTATTGTGCATTTATCAATCCACCGATGCTACGTGTTTGCCCCGCAATAGACACTAATCTTGACTCGCCATTTATTGTACGTGAGGGTGATGATGGATCCTGCAGTACAGAAGATGCAGTATTGGAGGTTAATATTTCCTGCGATACATATTTATTATCGTAAGTGTTGAAGGAAACAAAACTTATAACCTTGTGTTTTTGATTTTTAAAATTGGGTGTGTAAACCAAATTAGTTTTTGACTGTACATTGAAAACATCAATATCACCATCATAAGCCCTGTTAACAGAAGGCTCTGTCCACGGCCTGCCCGTTGCTGTTTGTGGTAAAAAACTGTTGTTCTTATTATTGTTGATATCAAACTGTACATCAAAAGTGGCCATCAATACTTTTTTCAAAATTTCGTACTGCAGGTTAAAGTGCGGTGTTATGCGCTGGCTGATAATATTATTTTTTGCATCTTTTGCAAGAGCAACAGGATTAGTTGTACCACCAATTTCGCCTTTGCTGTTTATTATACCTAAATACTGGCCCTGAATATTATTTGCCGGAGTAAAATAATTGCCTGATAAATTTCCAAATTCATCGTATTCGTAAATGCTCATGTTGGGCATTTTACGGTAGGCCAAATCACGGATGTTAGGCGCAAAATTCCTGTTATTATCGGTGTAAGAGTAAGATAAATCTGATTTAAAGCGGATGCGTTCAGAAACGATATAATCTAAATTTATACGGGTGCTGATGCGGTTTAAATAAGTTCCAACGGTTGTACCTTTTTGATTTAAGTAACCAAGCGAAGCATAGTATCTTGCTTTTTCGCCACCACCTGTCATCGAAATATTATGATCCTGCGTTAAACCATTTTGTGTTATTGCTTTTATCCAATCGGTATTTTTGCTGTAGTTATTATACCAGTAAGGATCGTTAGGATCGTACTGAAATTCTTTTACGTTTTGTGTATTTAAAGGCGTGCCGGTTGCATTCATAAATGCTTCGGGTATTAATGTAGAATACTGATCGCCGCTCAGCATTGGTATAGCATCAGGCTGTTTAGTTATTGAAGTTTTATTAGTGTATGTAAAAGAAGGTTTACCTACTGCGCCTCTTTTTGTAGTTATTACCACCACGCCACTTGCCGCACGTGAACCCCATATTGCAGTTGCCGCTGCATCTTTTAAAATAGTAATATCCCTTATATCGGTAGGTGCTATATTTAATAAACTTGCATAACCCAGTTCATCAGCTGCACCAAAATTAAAGTCAGATGGTATGGCAGTTTCGTAAGGCATACCGTCAACTACTATTAACGGATCGTTAGATGAATTGATTGATGAAGTTCCCCTGATGCGTATTTGCATACCAGCACCAGGATCACCTGAGTTTGCTGTAATATCCACACCGGGTAACCTTCCCTGTAATGCCTGATCAATTGATGCAGCCTGCATCTCTTCCAGATCTTTTGCACTGATATGCGATTGTGCTGTGGTTAATTCTCTTTCCGAAACTGCCACCATTCCATTGTCTACTTTTCTTTGCGATACCACTACCACATCGCCTAAATCTTTACTATTGCTTTCTAAAATGATATTAAAAGAAGCACGGGTGTTTACCGGCACCACCTGGCTGCGAAAGCTGATATGACTAAACGATAATTTATTTTTTGTACTCGATAGTTTTATTACAAAATTCCCTTCCACATCAGTTTTTACGGCATGTATAGTTCTGCCATCTGCATCAACTTCGGCAACAGTTACATGTTCAACCGGTTGTTTATTAGATCCGGTAATTTTTCCCTGCACAGTGGTTGTTTGTGCAATTACTGCATTTACAAACAGTATTGCAAACAATAGAAAACTGATTTTTGTAATTACTGATTTCATTATAAAATTACTTTTGTGTTTTTATCCAAAAAGGAATACAGCTTAAAAATTTGAATTTATTTTTTTCTATTAATATTTTAGATAATTATCTACAAGATGTATTACTGTTCTGTTAGATAAATTATTACTTAATGCCGTTACTAATCTTGCCTTACGGTTAAATCCATCACCTACTTCAAAAATTCCTCCCGGGTAAAGAATAGAAAAAGTTACCGGGTCGCCTGCTGCATTTCTTAATAAAGAAGGATAAGAGCCAACATCAATGCCATTAGCAATTACAGTTCTTTTATCAAGTATATGGTAAAGAATAAATTTTTCTACTAAAACTTTATCTGCAGTTAATGTGGGTGTAAAGTTGGGTACGCCTGCTGTACCAGGCAATAAGCCTGCATTAATAGCCTGTATCATTGCAGCCTTATTAGGAATAAAAAATGTGTAAAAAGAACCGGCAGCTAATCCTGTTATTTCAAATGTAGCAGCATTGTATAATGTAGAATTTTTTAAATAATTCCAGAAATAATTAAATTCTGATGTTGCAGGAGTGCCTAAAATTTCTATATTTTTTGAAATCGCCAGATAAGGAAAATACATCAAATCGTTTAAATAAACTACCTGGCCATTCAATGCTTTTCTTACACTATCAATAGTAACACTTACATTACGTTCTATAGTACCTGCTGTAAAAACTTTATTACCATCATATTTTATAAACTCACTTCCATAGGTACCAATAATTCCTTTAAACCCTGTTGTACCTAAATTAGCCAGTTCATTGTTGGGTGTTTCTACCACACAAGTGTTTAGCATACGCAATAAATTAAGGCGGTTACTATCGTTAATTGATACAGCGCCGCTAACAGGATTAATAAACTGCCATGAGTTAGCGCCTGAATTATAACTGTACCCTTTTGCTGCAAGCACTGCATCCGACATCATAAACAAAGTATATTTTACGCTAGGGTTTGTAATAATGCCTTTTAATTCTATATCAAGCAACCTGGTCATTAAAGTATAACGTGGATCTAAATATGCTTTGCCATAAACTGTAGCAAAAACATTTGGTTCATTTACTTTTTTTGTACCATAGAAAAAACCATTGCTTAAAACTTTTTTCTCTACTATATCTGCAGCAGGATTCATTTTAGCAGGTTCGCCTAAAAAATTATAGGTACTGTTAAATTTACTTGGCCACACTGTTGACTGCCACATGTGGGCATTAAGCAAATCGGCAATAATAGATAATGGCAGTGCATTTAAATTTGAATATTGTTGTAACACAACGGTATTAATATATTTACTTAACGAATCGTTAGTAGGCACAAATATTGTCCATCCATCTTTTTGTGCATCGTTATCCTGCAGTTTAAAATAATTTTCGTTGTTGGCAGAAAAGGCCAGCAAATTAGAATATACTTTTACCGATACATCATCAGCACCGCCATGTAAAACCTGGTATCTTCTTGTTGCTTCTGCATTTTTTACAAACAGCACCATAAATCTTTCTAAAATACTTCTAAAAAGGCTGTACTCGGGTTTGTTGCGTAAATACTGATCAATATTTTTTGCAGGCGTAACCACTTTATCTATGATATGAATAACGCCATTCTCTGCAGCGATATCTTTTTGTGTAACTTTTGCATTGGCTACATTAAAACCCGAAAAGGTGGAACCCGGATAAAAATAAGTATAATCACTTTGTGATAAACCCTGCGCTGCTAAATACTCACTTGTAAAAGAAGGGAGATATTTGTTACCATTATCTGCAAATACATAGTAACTATTAGTAGTGCCGTTATTATTTCTGTTAGATGGAATAGCTTTTAATGCAAGTCCTGCTGATGTTGTATCGCTGTAAAATCCGGTATAATATGCAGTGCGTCTTTTAAATGCAACATTAGGCACCCATCCCAAATTAGATTGAAAATCATCGATCCTGTCTTTTTCAAAAGCATTAAAAACTAAAAGATATTGAACCACCATTTGCGCCGTAACAGAATCTACATCTGCAACTGTATTAAAACCACGCCCTTTAATAAACGCAGCAAATTCAGTATCGGCAGTAAATGCCGAATCGGTAGGCGCAAAAATTGTCCAGTATCCGGCTGAAGCTAAAGTTGATTTGTATCCCGCCTTATCAATTAGCGATACAAAATTTGTAAACTTGCCTTTATCCACCAATTGTTTGTAAATGGGGTCGGCAAGGTTTGCCGGTCTCTCATAATACTCATCAAATTTCTTTTTACAAGAAGTAGTAAATAATGCAGCCAATACTACTACGGCTGCTAAATGGTAAATTTTTTTGTGCATATAAAATCCTGCTTTGAAATAAATAATTTAATATTTACACTATACCTCTATACAAAAAAATCACCTTACACTATTACAAATAAATTCTGATGAATTTTGGAATTACAAAACCAATGGAAAGGTTTTGTGTGTGAGTAAGAAGGTTTGTTTTTTCTCATATAGCAGTTAGTATCGTTATCGAAATAAAATATTTTTAAATCGAAATTGGTTTTATTTAGCTTTGGTTGCAGTAATTAAAGGAATAATCATTTTTAGCAACAGTTAATTACATTTTTTTACGTGTACAAATTCAGTTTTTATTGGTTACTGACTATCCTGTGGCATCCTGTAAAATTGTTTGCAATAGTGGCTTATCCACAAATCTGTAAAAAGGAATTTCATTGAGGGGTGATAAATTGTTGGATAACAAAAACAGTCATTGTTTTTGGGCCATGAGCGCCTAATACTAAAGATTGTTCTATATCTGCTGTTTTTGAAGGCCCGGCAATAAAAACGCCAAAATCGTACTGGGTTTCTCCAATCAAATTATAAGCTTCCTGCATATTATTTACTAAATCATTTTTTTGTAATACCACCGCAAGGTGTTCACAAATAAATGGCAATGCCCTAATTTTAATTTCATCATCAGTAAGCCAAACCGAACCATTTTCAGCTACACCAAATTGTGCATTTACAATAGCAACTTCTATGTTTTCTAAAGTGTGGGGATTTAAATTTTCATCAAGTGTTTTAAATCCTTGTAATTGTGGCAGCGTTGTTATATAATTTCGATTGCCGCTAAAATTAGTTTTCACATATTCAATTATGTCATTTGTATTTTTTATTTCAACAACGGTTCCTCCAATTGTTGTAAGCACTGCTGAAAATTGCAAAAATTTATTTTCATATGTTATAGCAGCAAGAGCTGTTAACTCCGGCAATAGCTGCAATGCCGGTTGATTATTTTTTACTGCTGCTAATATCTTTTCCCTGCTGCTCATTTTCTATTTTTTTTATACCAGTCTGTAAAAGAATGTTTGGGTGGCGCAGGTAAGTCCCGTTGCTTATACCACGGGTTAAATTTATTGTTTACAAAAAATGGAAAATACTTCATTACCCACCGCCCTGCCTTACCGGCAATGTTGAAAACTTTTGGGTTAGATAATGTTGCAGCCATCATTTTCATGGCAAGAGTTTTTGTTTTTGGAGAAAAACCTTCTTCAGTAATTACCTGCCGCCATTTGTACAACTGGTTGTGTATATCAATTTTTACCGGGCAAACATTGCTGCAGCTGCCGCAAAGTGTAGAGGCAAAAGGTAAGTCGGCATATTTTTTCATATCTAAATTGGGCGCCAGTATTGCACCTATTGGCCCGGCAATAGCAGTGTGATAACTGTGTCCACCACTTCTTCTGTAAACCGGGCAGGTATTAAAACATGCCGCACAACGAATACATTTTAAGGAACTTCTAAAATCTTCTCTTCCCAACTGAACCGTTCTTCCGTTATCAACCAAAATAATATGTAATTGCTGGTTGCTGTTAGGTTTTTTAAAATGACTGCTGTAAGTGGTAATCGGCTGGCCTGTTGCACTCCTTGCCAGCAATCTTAAAAAAATACCTAAATGTTTTCTTTGAGGAATAATTTTTTCTATGCCCATACAGGCAATATGTACATCTGCTAAATGTGCACCCATATCTGCATTGCCTTCGTTGGTACACACCACAAACTCGCCGGTTTCTGCTACAGCAAAGTTTACCCCGGTGATGGCAATTTTCCTGGTTAAAAATTTTTCTCTTAAGTGTACCCTTGCAGCGTTGGTTAAAAATTGCGGATCCGCATTTCCCTTTGGTGTATTTAAATGCTGATGAAACAACTCTCCTATCTCTTCTTTTTTCCAATGAATGCAGGGTAACACAATATGGCTGGGATGCTCTCCCGCCAATTGCACAATACGTTCACCCAAATCAGTATCAATAACATCAATATTATGTTGCGCTAAATATTCATTAAGGCCACACTCCTCCGTTAGCATCGATTTACTTTTTACAATCTGGCTAACTTTATGTTGTTGCAAGATGGAGTGTACAATTTCGTTATGTTCTTTTGCATCGGCCGCCCAATGTATTATCATTCCATTTGCAATTGCCCTTTCTTCAAACTCCATTAAATAATTATGCAAGTTGCTGAGTACATTATTTTTTATTGCAGAAGCCGTTTCTCTCAACTCTTCCCATTCAGGAATAGTCCATGCGGCTTTATCTCTTTTCTGTCGTATCCACCACAAAGTTTCGTCATGCCAGTCCACCCTTGCTTCGTCTTTGTTGAAGATGGTGGAAAGCTCCGGATGAGTGGCGTTTGATTGTGACATATTCTTTACCTAAAACGATTTGTTAATATTTTTTTAAGCCCATCGATATTTCTCTCTTCAATTTCATTGGTCTGGCCTAAGGCGAGACACTCTTGTACCATATATCTTTATTGAGCTTTAATTATGTTTTGCAAAAAGCACCTGCCGTCCCTACAGGACGTGAAAACATGTAATTTATTTTTCTACCCACATAATGCTCCTGCAGAGCAAAAATGCATACTTTGTTATTTAAAAAAAGTTTTCAACTTTCAACTATTTAAAATTTCCGCAATATGCTTTACCTGAATGTTGCTTTTTTTTCTTTTTAAAATACCTTCCAAATGCATCAGGCAACTCATATCTCCTCCGGTAATTACCTGTACCTTATTTTTTTCATGATCCGTTACCCGGTCTTTACCCATCTTTACACTTACAGCTTCTTCCACTACACAAAATGTTCCGCCAAAACCACAGCATTCATCTGTACGGTTTAGTTGTATTAATTCCAACCCTTTCACTTTTTGTAATAAAAAATCTCCTTTAGAAAATGGTGTCGCTACCAGTTCACTCATTTGTGCGGTATGCAAACCTCTTTGTCCATGGCAACTTTGGTGCACACCAACCCTGTAAGGAAATGATGCATCTATACTTTCTACTTTTAAAATATCCACCAAAAATTCTGTTAACTCAAAAACTTTATGCTGAATTGCAGTGGATGCTTTTTCGTTTTTGTTACTGTGCAAATGATCTTTAATGTGCAGCGTACAACTTCCCGAAGGGCAAACTACATAATCGTATGCTTCAAAATTTTCAGTAAATAATTCGTTACAGGGTTGTGCTAATTTTTCGTAACCGGAATTGGCCATGGGTTGTCCGCAACAGGTTTGATTTAATGGATAACCCACTTTGCAATTGAACTTTTCCAGCAATTCTAAAGTAGCAATAGCCACTTGGGGATAAAACTGGTTTACATAGCAGGGTATAAATAATCCAACATTCATTACACTAAACTTGGTTTTGCATAAAATTTCAAATCAATAATATCGGCAGGCAAAGGCTTTGTGTTCCAGTGCTGGTGAATGGCCAATGCTGCACCAACCGCAGTAGCCTGTGCAACACTTGCAGCATACACTTCCATTTGTGGAAAAGCTGCTGCCAGCAAATGCATGTAAACAGGATTTTTACTAAAACCGCCATCAACAAAAATGCGGTTTACCTTATCATCCTGTATCACCAGTTTTGTTGATTCAATTTGTTGTTGCATAATATCCAACAATAATTGATGATAAGCAACTTCATAATTTCTATACTCACTTAAATTTCTTTCTGCAAATTTTATTCCCTGCGCTACAGCATTTGTTTTAGTGAGTGCTGTAATAATTTTTTCTTCGTATTCCACACCTTTATAATTATCCTGCGCCACATTAAAATGTTGTGCTAATTTTTTTGTTTCCATCTCGTGCTCGTTACCGGCAAATAAACGACTGGCTTTTACAGGCTCGCCTTTATAACTCATATAACACAAACAATCCTGCTGCAATTCGCTTTGGGTTAACGGATGTTTATTAAATGGATTTAGAGTGATGCACCAGGTGCCGGTTGAAATTAAAATAAATGGTTCCGTAAAACAAGCTAAATAAGGGATAAGTGCAGCGGAAGAATCATGCAGACCGATGCCCACTTTAAAATCTTTCCAAAAAGCCCTGGCATCCACCACATTTGCTGATGAAAAAATTGGTGCTAATTTTTCTTCTATTCCTTCACGCAATACCCATTCGTGATAATTGTTTTGTGGAAAATTCCACAGATTGGTATGACAACCAATACTGGTAATATCACTGTAAGCCTGAGCCGTAATTAAATAGCTTAAATATTGCGGAAGATGTAATGAGTGATTTATTTTATTAAATATTTCGGGATGTTTATTTTTTAACCAGTACAACTGCATCCCCGAATTTAAATTGCCCAATACCGGGGAAGCTGTGATCATCGAAACCAAAATTTCGCCTCCATAATCTTTGTAAAATTTTTCCTTTAGCTTTTCGGGAAATGGTTTTAGATAATTATACAAAAGCGCTACAGGTTTTCCATCATCCCCAATATGAACAAAACTGGCACCATAAGCAGAAAAATTCAATGCCCTAATTTCAAATTCATCTAAATCCATTAATTCTTTTAACGAATCCCTTCCCCATTCGGTAAGTGCTTGTAAGTTTTCGCAGGGGTCACCATCTTCATCCATTGTTTCGGTAAACTGCAAAGTTTTTTCATAAACAATGCGGTAATGTTCATCAAACAAAAATAATTTTTTATTGGTTTTACCAACATCAAATATTGCTATGACGGGAGTTGTGTTCATTTATACAAATCAATTCTACTAAGGGAAGCTTAATTAAGTTTAGTATTTTTTTTTAATTGCACCGTCCTTTAGGGCGGTGAATTAATTTTATTTGATTGGCCTTTAGCCAAATTATATTTGGGCTAAAGCCCGCTACTATATTTCATTCTCCCTGCCCTGAAGGGCAGGGCAATTAAAAAAACTCATACCTATTACAAGCCTGTAGCAATTGTACTGGTTCCTCTATCTTTAATTAACTGTGTTCTTATTTTTTCATTTCTAAAAAATGATAAAGGATCTAAAGCTGCACCTGCTCTTAATCTTGCTTCGGCAACAAAAGAACGTACATCGGTACGGAAAGTATTTTGTAAAATTTCCTGCGCTGCCACCACATCATTATTCAGTTGTGCTTCGTTCAATTTTTTTCTATCTACTAACAAAGCATGAGTGTATGCAATCATTATCGCTTCTACCGATTGCAATAAATCTTCTAATGGATCTTTTACATTATGGCTTGCATCAATCATCCAGCCTAAATCAGTAGCATGGTTCATGCCTTTTGCATCCATACCTTCTACCAGTTCATTAAAAATTAAAAACAGCTGATAAGGTTTCATGCTGCCTACGGTTAAATCATCATCGCCATATTTACTGTCGTTAAAATGAAAGCCGCCCAGCTTTCCTTCCATCAGTAGTAAAGATACTATTTGCTCAATGTTGGCATTGGGCAAATGATGTCCTAAATCAACCAATGTGTAAGCTTTTTTACCAAGTTTATTGGCGTATAATAATGATTGTCCCCAATCGCCTACTGCCATCGAATAAAAATTGGGTTCGTATGCTTTGTACTCTACAAACATTTTCCAGTCGGCAGGTAAGGCTGCATAAATTTCATGCAAACTTTCTAAAGTATTTTCAAATGATCTTCTAAAATTTAACTGACCCGGAAAACAACTGCCATCAGCGATCCAAACGGTTAATGATTTTGAATCTAATGCAACGCCATGCTTTATCACATCAATATTATGTTCGACAGCCTGTTTGCGTACCTCTTTATTTACATGCTGCAGCGAACCAAATTTGTAACTCTCTTTTTGATCGGGTTGATTTTGAAAAGTATTGGAATTAACCGCATCAAACAATAATCCATGTTGTGCTGCTAATTTTTTTATGGCATTTGCATCTGTTGGAATATCCCATGGAATATGTAAAGATATAGCGCCACTTGAATTATTTAATGCATGCAGCAAACCCACATCTTCAATTTTTTCTTCTAAACTACCGGGCTCGCCTGCACCGGGGAAGCGGCCAAATCTTGTACCGCCAGTACCCAATGCCCAGCTTGGTATTGCCACTTGGAAAGCCATTAGTTTTTTTATAATTTC
This sequence comes from Ferruginibacter sp., assembly GCF_031430955.1. Taxonomy (GTDB): domain Bacteria; phylum Bacteroidota; class Bacteroidia; order Chitinophagales; family Chitinophagaceae; genus Ferruginibacter. Next base: position 3,210 of record NZ_JANPCM010000376.1, on the reverse strand, counting down.
TTCTGTGTTTGCAATGCCTTCGGCTGTAAAATTAAATTTACGCTGGTGTTCTGAGAGTGCCTTACCGTTGCTATCTGCAATCAGATTTTTATCTAATAACATATCTAAATTTTTATTTGCCTCTATCCCCTAAAGGGTAAAAGCCAATGAATACAAAATAAATCATAATCTCCTCAATTTCCCCCTTTGGGGATAGGGGCTTAAGGCATATAAAAAACTTCTTCCATAGAAATACTTACCGGTGAATTATCACGATTGCTCTCCATAATATCTCCCATATACTTCCACCATTTTTGCATTACTTCGTGTGAAGGTAAATCATTAAGCAGCGCCGGATCTTCGGCCTTTAGTACACCAAATAAACTATTAGTTGTTTCATCTAAAAAAATGGAGTATTCGCTGATGCCGGTTTCTTTTAACAACAAAACCAACTCCGGCCAAATTTCATCGTGGCGTTTTTTATATTCTTCTTTTTTATTTGCAAACAATTGCATCTTAAAAGCTACTCTGTACACAGAAAATATATTTAGAAGTGATGTTGTAAAAAAATAGAGGTTGACAGATTAGAAAATCATCAACCTTTTTTGATTGCTTATTACTATATAAAAACTATCTTAAAAATGCCATGGCAACTCCGCCATCAACATTCAATACATTACCTGTTGATTTATTTAATAATCCTCCCACTAATGCAAAACATGCATTGGCAATATCTTCGGGTAAAATGGCTTCGTTCAATAAAGTGCGTTTAGCATAGTAAGCCGGTAATTCTTCTACAGTAATACCGTAAGCTTTTGCCCTGCCCTCGGCCCAGCCACCTGCCCAAATATTACTGTCGGCAATTACCGCATCAGGATTAACAGTGTTCACACGAATTTTATCTGCACCAACTTCGGCAGCCATTAACCTGGTTAAATGTGCCTGCGCTGCTTTTGCAGAACCATAACCAGCGTTGTTTGGCCCTGCTACCACTGCATTTTTAGAAACAATGTTTACAATATCGCCGCCAATATTTTGCTTACGCATAACAGCAATGCCTGCCTGCGAAACTAAAAATTGTCCTTTTACTAAAATATCATACAATTTATCCCAATCGGCAATAGTATGATCGGCAATTGGTTTGGAGGTACTGATACCAGCATTGTTTACAATAATATCCACACCACCGAAAGCGAGTGCTGCACTTTCCATTGCCTGAGTAATAGTATCTATATTTGTTACATCCAGTGTTACAGCTGCAGCATTATCCTTTCCAAATAATTTTTGAAATTCATCTGTTGCGGTTTGCAATCTTTCCTCATTTATATCATTGATGATAACACAAGCACCTTCTTCTGCAAATTTTTTGGCGATGGCTTTTCCAATTCCTCCTGCACTTCCTGTAACCAATGCAATCCGGCCACTCAAAGGTTTTGCTTTTGGCATGCGCTGCAGTTTTGCTTCTTCCAAAAGCCAGTATTCAATATTAAAAGCTTCCTGCCTTGGTAAAGATGTGTATTCAGAAATAGCCTCTGCACCTTTCATTACATTAATGGCATTGATATAAAACTCTGCGGCTACCCGTGCTGTTTGTTTATCTTTTGCAAAAGTAAATAACCCTATACCCGGGTATAAAATAACTACCGGATTAGCATCTCTTACAGCAGGGCTGTTAGCATGTTTACAGGTATTGTAATAATCGGCATACATTTTTCGGTACGCTTCAAACTCCGGCTGCAGTTTTTCTTTTATTGCTGTTACATCGTTTAAATCTTCTGCCGCATTTAAAGGCAATACCAGCGGGCTAATTTTAGTACGCAAAAAATGATCGGGGCAACTGGTACCCAGTGGTGCCAATTTGGCCAGATCATTAGAGTTAATAAATTCCAACGCCCTGTCATCATCAGTAAAATGTCCCACCATTTTTGTTTGAGAAGAACAAAATCCTCTTAATACCGGAGCTAATGCAGCAGCCTGTTTCAATCTTTCCTCTTTTGGTAAAGATTGAATTTTAGCACCGCCAAATACGGGGCTCTTTTTTCCATAATTATCATTTAAATAATCTGCACAGCGTTCAATTACTTCTAAGGTATTTACATAACTTTCGTAAGCGGTATCGCCCCAGGTAAATAAACCGTGAGAGCCTAACATAATTCCTCTTATACCGGGGTTTTTATCAAGGCATTGTTTTAACTGTAAGCCCAAATCAAATCCAGGTTTTTGCCATTCTACCCACCCTATTGTACCGCTGAATAATTCCTGTGTAATTTTTTTACCATCTTTTGCAGCAGCGATGGCAATGGCTGCGTCGGGGTGTAAATGATCTATATGTTTAAAGGGAAGAAATCCATGCAAAGCCGTATCAATTGATGGAGCTTTTGAAGCCAGATCGTAAATGCAATGATTAAATAACTCCACCATTTCATCTTCGTGTGCCAGGCCACGGTATACATTTTTTAAACTGCGTAAACGATCTACATATAAAGCCGCCAGCCCACTTTTTTTCAGCGTGCCAATATCGCCACCACTTCCTTTTACCCACATCACTTCTGTTTCCTCACCTGTTAATGGATTTTTTGCCATTGCCTTGCAGGAAGTGTTACCGCCGCCATAATTGGTAAGGCGCAAATCGGCTCCTAAAAGATTGGAGCGGTAAATTAATAATGCTACTTCATCACCGGCCATGGTTGCGGCCTTAGCTTCATCCCACTGGTAGCTTACGTTTTTAAATTGTGCTGTTTGTACCGACATATGTTATAACTTTTTCGTTTTCTTTTTTCAGTTTTTCATGCAGGTAATTACCATACCCTACAGTAAGAACTGAAAGAATAATTGTTGCAATACCAATAACAATTGTTGTTTTTGTTTGTTTAGTAACCCCTTTCCATTCCTTTAAAACTATGCCCCACATATTGGCTACTAAAATTATAAAAGACATGTGTAAAATCCATGAGCTTGCGCCGTTACCCATTTTACTTTCTCCCATACCATAAAAGAAAAATTGTAAAAACCACATGGTTCCTCCCAAAGCACAAAGCAAATAATTTTTTATTAAAGGTGATTTTTTATTGGTGTAATCACCAAAAGATTTATTACGGGCATTTAAAATCATACACCAGATAAAATTGGTGGTTAATCCACCCCACAGTATCACCACAAAAATTACATTGTTACGAAACAAAAATTCGCCCTGGCCGGGATTAGCATTTTTCCAAATGTCATTTGCAGTTG
>NZ_JANPCM010000375.1:0-3625 GCF_031430955.1 Ferruginibacter sp. | reverse complement strand
CAACTGCAAATGTGTAAGCACTGTCGCCATGAAAACCATTTTTAAACGCCCCTACATCTACAGAAACTATATCACCATCCTTTAATACATCTTTTGTAGGAAAGCCATGTACCACAGCATCGTTAACAGAAATGCAGCATGCAAAAGGAAAATCCTGGTATCCTTTAAATGATGCTGTTGCGCCATTATCCAAAATAAATTTTTCGGCAAACTGATCCAATTCAAAAGTTGAAATACCAGGCTTAATAATTTTAGCCACTTCTGCCAAAGTTTTACTCACCAGCAAACTGCTTTCTCTTATTAGTTCAATTTCTGCTTTGCTTTTATAATGAATCATACCCCTATCCCCTAAAGGGGGATTATTATGTTTTGTAAATAAATTTTTAAAACAAACCCCGACGTATTTTGTCGGGGCTTAATTATTTTAAGTCCCCGAAAGGGGAAAATGAAATTAAATAGTTGTTGCAGCCTGTCTGCCCTGTATTCTTCCACTGCTCATTAAACCATCGTACTGGCGCATTAATAATTGTGTTTCTATTTGCTGTAAGGTATCTAAAATTACACCTACCATAATCAGCAAAGATGTTCCGCCGAAGAAAGTAGAAAAATTCTGTGTCATACCTACAAAAGCCAATTGACAAAGGCCGGGAAGAATACCAACAAATGCTAATAAAACAGCACCCGGTAAAGTTATTCGGTCCATTATTGTTCCAATATAATCTGCAGTAGGCTGGCCTGGTTTTACACCGGGAATAAAACCATTATTACGTTTTAATTCATCGGCCATTTGCTTAGGATTAAAAATTAATGCGGTATAAAGAAAAGTAAATGCAATTACAGCTACAGAATAAATAAGCATGTACCATACATTGGTATGATCGTTTAAAAAGCTTGCCTGTGTTGTTTGACCTAATCCGGTAATAAATGCAATTAAAAATAATATTGCCTGTGCAAAAATGATTGGCATTACACCCGAAGCATTTACTTTAAGCGGTAAAAAATTTCTTGCACCACCAAACTGGCGGTTGCCTACAATTTGTTTTGCATAGTTTACAGGCACCCTTCTTGTTCCCTGTATAAGCATAATCAAGCCCATTATAACTGCAATAAGAAATACAATTTCTATAAGCATTATCAATAAACCACCGGCACCTCTTGTTGTTCTTGCTGCCCATTCCTGTGCTATCGCCTGCGGCAATCTTCCCAAAATACCGATCATGATAATTATAGAAGTTCCATTGCCTAATCCTTTATCGGTAATTTTTTCTCCCAACCACATTACAAACAATGTACCTACTGTTAGAATAACTACGGTTGAAACCCAGAAATAATTACTATACTCTGGAATTAAAGCACCCTTGTAAGTTGTAGTTAAAAAACCAATATAAGCTATTGCCTGAAAAGCGGTAACACCCACCGTTAGGTAACGTGTCCACTGGTTAATTTTCTTTCTTCCACTTTCACCTTCTTTCTGAATTTTTGCAATTTGAGGAACAAGAATTGTCATCAATTGCATAAAAATAGATGCAGAAATATAAGGCATGATACCTAATGCAAAAATAGAAGCCCTGTTAAAAGAACCTCCTACAAATGTATCCAGCAAACCCAATAAGCCTCCGGATGTTTTTGAATTACCTTCAGCAAGTTTAGCTAATTCATTGGGATTGATACCAGGCAATATAATGTGGGTACCCACTATATAAATGAATATCAATAAAAGCGTAAAAGTGATTTTGTTACGCAGTTCTTCAATGCTCCAGATATTCCTAAGTGTTTTTATAAACTTCTTCACAGATTTAAAACGATTTAAATGTTTTGCGCTAAATTAAAAATGACCCCCGCTAAGCGTGGGTCGGCAAATATCGTGAAATTATTTAACTATCTCTACAGAACCTCCGGCAGCTTCTATTGCAGCTTTAGCTTTTTCGCTAACTGCATTTACTTTAAACACAAATTTTCCTTTTACTTCGCCGTTGCCTAAAACTTTTACACTATCAAACTGGCTGATAATTCCGTTGATATATAAATTCTGCAAATTAAATTCTGTGATGCCGTATTTTTCTGAAAGATGATCTATTTGACCCAGGTTTAGTACTTTAAATTCTATACGGTTGTTATTCTTAAATCCACGCTTTGGAATACGGCGTTGAATAGGCATCTGTCCACCTTCGTGGGCCATTTTACTTTTGTAACCTGCACGGCTTTGTCCACCTTTGTTACCTTTTGTAGATGTTCCACCCTTACCACTTGCTTCACCACGTCCTATTCTTTTTTCTTTGTGCGTTGCGCCTTTTGCAGGCTTTAGTGTATGTAATTTCATTGTATGTTGATTTTGTACTTACGGGGAATCACCCCTCGCTTTTTATGTAATGTGCCAATTTGCAAAGTGGCAAATGTGCAAAATTTAATTCAAAATTATTTACTTTGTAAACAGTAAATATGCAAATTGTTTCATTTGCAAATTATTACGCCAGTTCTTCAACTTTTATAAGATGGCTAACTTTTGTAACCATGCCTAAAATTTGTGGCGTAGCTTCTACTTCAACAGATGAATTCATCTTTTTTAAACCTAAAGCTACCATTGTTCTTTTCTGGCGCTCCGACCTGTCGATTACACTTTTAACTTGTGTTACTTTTATCTTTTTCATGCCCCAAACCCCTAAAGGGGAATTTTGTTTTATATGATTAATGAATAACCCATCCGTAACTCCCCTTTAGGGGATGGGGGCTTTATCCGTTAAATACTTTCTTTAAAGAAATAGTACGGGTTTTTGCAACTGCAATTGGCTCACGTAAAGAAGCTAATGCTTTAAAAGTTGCTTTTACTACGTTAGTAGGATTAGCAGAACCAAGGTTTTTTGCTAATACGTCAGTAATACCTGCTGCTTCTAAAACCGCTCTCATACTGCCTCCGGCAATTACACCGGTACCATGTGCTGCAGGTTTAATAAATACTTTTGCCGCACCTTCTTTACTCAATTGTTCGTGAGGTATGGTGCCATGCATAATAGGAACTTTTATTAAATTCTTTTTAGCATCTTCAATACCTTTTGTAATGGCTTCCTGCACTTCTTTTGCTTTACCTAAACCATGACCAACAACGCCTGCTTCGTTACCAACAACCACTAAGGCTGAAAAACTAAAAGCACGACCGCCTTTGGTTGTTTTAACCACACGGTTAATAGCAACCACTTTATCTTTTAATTCAAGATCGCCTGCCTTTACTTTGTTTAAAATTAAATTTGCCATTTATATCGATTTTTCGATTTGTGATTTATGATGTTTGATTTATGATTTTTTGAACTGCAGATAAATCATAAATCTGCAATCTGCAATCTAAAATACCAACCCGCCTTCTCTTGCACCTTCAGCAACTGCCTTTACACGGCCATGATAGATATAACCACCACGATCAAATACTACTGTTGTAATACCCAACTCTTTTGCTTTTGTTGCAATGGCAGCACCAACCAATTTACCTTTTTCAATTTTAGGCGCTTTTTGTGCAGCGATATCATTTTGTCTTGATGAAGCTGCGGCTAATGTTACACCGCTAGCATCGTCAATTAATTGAGCATAAATATCTGCATTGCTTCTAAAAACGCTCAATCTTGGTTTTGCTGCA
>NZ_JANPCM010000374.1:0-11464 GCF_031430955.1 Ferruginibacter sp. | reverse complement strand
TTTAAGTTTGTATAAATTTTAAATTCTTTTTCACCCCTTCAAATTTACTCCGCTTTAACGGCGAGTTTTTAAAAATTATTTTAAAACTTTCTTCTGCCAATTCTTCCCAATCGTTATTGGTAAAATTTAAAAATACGGGTAGTGGCGAAAAAATAATTTCATTGGTTGGTTTGCTAAATCTGTTCCATGGGCACACATCCTGGCAAACATCGCAGCCAAACATCCAGTTATCAAATTTGCCTTTCATTGTGTCTGGTATCAATGCATCTTTTAATTCAATAGTAAAATAAGAAATACATTTACTGCCGTCAATAACTTTATCTGGCAGTATCGCTTCGGTAGGGCAGTGGTCTATACATTTTGTACACGTGCCGCAGTAGTCTTTTGCAAACGCATCATCATACTCTAATTCTAAATCTGTAATTAAAGTAGCAATAAAAAAAAATGAGCCAGATTGTTTGTTAATTAAATTTCCATTTTTACCCACCCAGCCCAGGCCACTTTTTTGGGCCCAGCTTCTCTCTAACACCGGGGCGCTGTCAACAAAACCACGGCCGTTAATTTCGCCAATATTTTCTTTTATATGTTGAAGCAGGAGCTTCAATTTACTGCGTATTACTTCATGATAATCATTTCCAAAAGCATATTTAGAAATTTTTGGAGCATCACTATTTTGTTGCTGCGCCGGAAAATAATTCAACAATAATGTTATAACAGATTTTGCGCCGGGTACTAATTTAGAAGGGTCAATTCTTAACTCAAAATTATTTTCCATGTACTGCATAGTGCCGTTAAAATTTTTCCCCAGCCATTGTTCTAATCTTTTAGCATCATCATCCAGGCGTACCGCTTTGGCTATGCCGCAAAAATCAAAACCCAAACTTGCGGCATAGTTTTTAATAAACTTTGTGTTATTTTCTGCAGCGTTCATTAATCCTGGTTAGTATCTTCTAAATGCAGTTTATGAAAAAAGCGGTGAGCAATAGGCGCAATTAAAATGCCAATGGTACTTATGAACGCAACGCCACTGAATAAAGCATACGCCGATGCAAATACTTTAGCTGAATTTGTTAAAACAATTTTTGCATCTATCACAGGTCCCATACCACTCAATATCATCGAGGCGTTTAGTAAACTATCGTACCAGTCAAATTCCGGTATGGTAAATTTATACCCCAAAATACCTATTAACAGGCACAGCATCATTATTGAAAGGCCAAAGGCAGCATTTTTCCAAAGTCTTTGGTAATAAATATGTTTAGGAGCAAGTTTTGATTTTTTATTTAATACCATGCTATTACAATTTATATAAAAATACAAAAGCCCTTCAATATTATGCCGGGCTTTATAAAGAGTTTGCTGCTTTTAGTATAATCGTTTGAGCAGGCAGTAAATTTTTTTAAAAAAGCTGTAATTACCCTTTACACAGAATGTTTTAAAAGGATTTAGAGGGACTAAAATTTTATATCATACCCAACAGTACCAATCAATTCAAAATATCCAAAACTATGATTTACTTTTCCGCCTCCAGCTGCTAATGCGTTAGTATAATTGGCAAAACCAGTTTTTGCAGTGCCTTCTAAAAACCATTTCTTTCCAAAATACCAGCGGGCACCACCTTCGGCTCCAATACAATAACCGGCAATATGAAATTTATTATCTACTCTTTTGCCGCTGAGTGTTACATCAGTTTTGGGAATAAGTATTCCGGCGCCAGCTTTCCATAAGCCCGTAAATAGAGGTCTGGAACCATTACTTTTTAAAACATACTGCCTTACATAATTTACCTGGTAAAAGTTGGCGCCATTAGTATGTTCAAATTGTAGATCAGATTTGCTGAATGCAGTGTCTTTATCAAAATAAGTTGTGCCGATAGTGCCTTTAGCATGCAGCAATTGGTTGTTGTAAACAATATACTTTGTATGATCGTAATTAATTTCAATTGCTTTTGTATGTTCATTGTTAAGGTAAAAACCAATGCGGTAATTGTATTGTGGAATACTTATTTCTATAGGTTTTTTTGCAATAGCATCTAAATCATTTCTGTCGTGTGCTACAGCTTTGTAAATAGTAAAGTCGTGATTAACACCATTAACCACATCTCTGAAATGGATGGTACTTTTGGTATACCATTCAGTATTGTAACCCCATTGAAGATACATGCCCTTCAATAATTTATTTTTAGTTTGAGAAAATGAGAACAGAAAATTTACTGTAAGCAAAATCAGAACAAATATTTTTTTCATTGCAGTGTTTAAACTTTCGCAAAATTAGGGTAAAAGATTGTAAAACTTTAGTTAACAACCCATGCTGTACAACCAGCTTTTTAAATCTTCTGGTGCTTATTTCTAAATTCATTTTAAGATGAAACCACATAAAAAAACTGCATAGTTCCGCCTTTAGTGTAAACTAATTTTCCATCTTTATAAATTACCAGTACAGCCCTGCCGCCAATGTCTTTTAAATTATCACTTAGCCAATTATCTACCTTAGTAAAATTATATTGCGAAAAACCTGCCTGTAACAATAGCATGAAAAGCATAAGCAGGCTGAATTTGCGGCAGAATAGTTGAACTTTTAGTGACATAATAGCACTGGTTTTTGTATAATAAAAAAATGAATGATTTTTGAGTAATACTATGCAATCAGATGAATATCTGCAAAAAAAGTTTAATCATCAATTTAAAAAAAAGTCCCCCTAATCCAGAGCTTGCCGAAGGATAGGGGCTAAATTAATATGAGTTTACAAAATTTAACCATAAAATCGCAGGAAAGGATTCAGCATGCACAGCAATTGGCGTTTAATAATAATAATGCCAATATTGAAACAGAGCATTTGCTGCAATCTTTACTGGATGATGCAGATTCTGCCATTGAATTCTTATTAAAAAAGAATAACGTTAACATCAATTTTGTAGAAACAAAGTTGAAAGAGAGTATAAACAAACTGGCAAAAGTTTCAAGCGGCGAACCTGCACAAAATGTAAGCAGGGATATGAATAATGTATTGCTGCGGTCCTCTAATATTTTAAAACAATTTAACGATGAGTTTGTAGCACCGGAGCATTTGTTAATTGCTTTGCTGCAGCAAAATGATAACACCGCTAAAATTTTAAAAGATGCCGGTCTTACCGAAAAAGGTTTAGTGGCGGCAACAAAAGAATTAAAAAAAGGTTCTACCGTTTCTTCTCAAACAAGCGAAACACAGTTTAACGCTTTAAATAAGTATGCTAAAAATTTAATTGAAATGGCAAGGCAGGGCAAGCTGGATCCTGTTATTGGAAGAGATGAAGAAATACGCAGAACACTGCACATTTTATCAAGAAGAAGTAAAAATAATCCCATTTTGGTGGGTGAGCCTGGCGTGGGTAAAACCGCCATTGCTGAGGGTTTGGCAATGCGTATTGTAAACGGTGATGTGCCAGAAAATTTAAAGAGTAAAATAATATTTGCTTTAGATATGGGGCAGTTAATTGCCGGCGCAAAATATAAAGGCGAGTTTGAAGAAAGATTAAAAAGTGTGGTAAAAGAAGTAAGCAGCAGCGATGGAGAAATTATTTTATTTATTGACGAAATACACACATTAGTTGGTGCAGGCGGTGGCGATGGCGCTATGGACGCCGCCAATATTTTAAAACCTGCATTGGCAAGAGGAGAGTTGAGGGCAATTGGAGCCACTACCTTAAATGAGTATCAAAAATTCTTTGAAAAAGATAAAGCGCTGGAACGCCGTTTTCAAAAAGTAATGATTGACGAACCCTCGGTGGAAGATGCGGTTTCAATTTTACGTGGATTAAAAGACAGGTACGAAACCTACCATCATGTACGCATAAAAGATGAAGCTATAATTGCTGCGGTAGAATTATCGCACCGCTATATTACCGACCGTTTTTTACCCGATAAAGCCATTGATTTAATTGACGAGAGTGCTGCCAAACTTCGTTTGGAAATGAACAGCATGCCCGAAGAACTGGATAAATTAGAAAGACAAATCCGCCAGTTAGAAATAGAAAGAGAAGCTATTAAAAGGGAAGATGATACAGTTAAATTAAAAGAACTGAATACAGAAATTGCTAATCTTTCTGTAGAAAGAGATACTTATAAAGCCAAATGGCAGCAGGAAAAAGAGATTGTTGAAAAAATTCAAAATGCTAAAGCTGCCATTGAGCAACTAAAGTTATCTGCAGAAAAAGCAGAACGGGAAGGTGATTATGGCAAGGTTGCGGAGATTCGCTATGGAAAAGTGCAGGAGCAGGAAAAGATTGTAGAAGATTTAACTAAGGAGCTGGATAGCAGCAGCGAAAAGCGTATGCTGAAGGAAGAGGTTGATGCAGAAGATATTGCAGAAAATGTGGCCAAAGCAACCGGCATACCTGTTACAAAAATGCTGCAAAGCGAAAGGGAAAAATTGCTTTTACTGGAAGAGGAATTACATAAAAGGGTAGTGGGCCAAGATGAAGCGATTGAAGCAGTATCAGACGCCATACGCAGGAGCAGGGCGGGTTTGCAGGATCCTAAAAAACCTATTGGATCCTTTATTTTTCTCGGTACAACGGGTGTTGGTAAAACAGAGCTGGCCAAAGCTTTAGCCGATTATTTGTTTGATGATGACGGCATGATGACCCGTATTGACATGAGCGAATACCAGGAAAAACACTCCGTAAGCCGCCTTGTTGGGGCGCCTCCGGGCTACGTTGGTTACGATGAAGGCGGCCAGTTAACAGAGGCCGTAAGGCGAAAACCCTACAGTGTTGTACTGCTTGATGAGATTGAAAAGGCAAATCCTGACGTTTTTAATGTACTTTTGCAAGTATTAGATGATGGCAGGCTTACCGATAACAAGGGTCGTATAGTAAATTTTAAAAATACCATCATCATAATGACGAGCAATATGGGCAGCCATATTATTCAGGACAATTTTGAAAAAGTAACTGAAAAGAACAAGGATGAAGTGGTAGAAAGAACAAAAGATGAAGTAATGGTGTTATTGAGGCAAACCATTCGTCCGGAGTTTTTAAACCGCATTGATGAAGTGATCATGTTTCAGCCTTTAATGAAGAAAGAGATCAAGGGCATCATCAAAATTCAGTTAGATAATTTAAGGCAACTGGTAGCACAAAGCGGTATCAATTTACTGTTTGGAGATTATGCTTTGGATTATTTGGCAGAAAACGGATATGATCCGCAATTTGGTGCCAGGCCATTAAAAAGGCTGATACAAAAAGAGATAGTGAACCAGTTGAGTAAAAAAATACTTGCCGGAACTATTGATAAAACAAAACCGGTTTTGGTAGATGTTTTCGACGGCACAGTGGTTTTTAGAAACGATGTGCATGAGCCGGAAAAAGAAGCAGCCGCAAAAAAATAATAGTAAAACATTAGATTAATAAAACAAACTGTTGTTTTTTAACAGCAGTAAAAAGACAAAAAGATAAACTATGGCAATGAAAGTAAAAGAGGTGGTGGAAATCATCCCGAGTAAAGACATATTTGTTGGTAACCCTGATGCAACAGTAACTTTAACACAGTTTGGCGATTACGAAAGCGAAGACTGTGCAAAAGCAAATGAAGTAGTAAAAAAATTGTTGGTAGAATTTGAAGGCAGAATAAAATTCAGTTTCCGTCATTTTCCCCTTACAAAAATTCACCAGCGCTCTATGAAGGCTGCCGAAGCTTCTCTGGCTGCCGGCCAAATGGGTAAGTTTTGGGAAATGCACAATATACTTTTCGAAAACCGCCGCCAGTTAGGTACAACCAGTTTAAAGTTATATTCTAAAGAAGCTGGTGTAGTTAATAAGCATTTTTTAGATGAATTGATCAACTCTACCTACGGCTGGCAAATACGCAACGATTACCAGGATGGCGTTAATAAAGGGGTAAAAGAAATTCCTGCATTTTTTGTTAATGGCGAACAGCTTACTGTAAAGGGTTCTTTCGAAAATCTTAGTACAGCAATTGAAGCGGCACTAAAAAAGGTGAAGAAAAAAGCACCGGTAAAACAAAGAGCATAAAATTTATACAAACCTCAACTGAAAAGTTGGGGTTTTTTGTTAGGTGTTGTTGTGCTATAAAACTGTTAAACTAATCTTCCTGTTTTATTATGTATTATTTTGTTGCTCAATGTAACTTTTGTAACCAACTGCAAAAAAAATAACCAACATCTTTGCTGCCGGATAAAATATAATAATATGCAAATTTTAGGCTTTGCTTTAGCAGCGTTGGTGGGTATTTCTTTAGGCTTAATTGGCGGAGGCGGATCTATTTTAACTGTTCCCATATTAGTATATGTGATTGGTGTAAGCCCTGTGCTGGCTACATCTTATTCTTTATTTATTGTTGGATCTGCATCTTTAGCAGGCGCATTTAATAATTATTTAAAAGGGTTTGTAAAAATAAAAACGGCGCTGCTTTTTGGTATTGCTTCTGTTACAACAGTATTTGTTACAAGAAAATTATTACTGCCAAAAATTCCGGCAGTAATAATTAATACCTCACAATTTTACGTAACCCAATCAACAGCAACTATGGTATTGTTTGCCATTTTAATGCTGCTGGCTTCAATAGCCATGATAAGAAATAAAAAAATAAATTATGCAACTGCTGGAGTAAAGGAAGAAAATAAAATACCCAAACTGCTTATGTATGGTATTTTAATTGGGCTGGCTACCGGTTTTTTAGGAGCAGGCGGTGGCTTTTTACTTATTCCTACCCTTGTTCTTATTTTAAAAATGCCAATGAAAGAAGCTGTTGGTACTTCTTTATTAATAATTGCACTCAATTCACTTATAGGGTTTACCGGAGATTTGGGGCATTTTTTAATTGACTGGAAATTTTTAATCAGCATTACAGTTATAGCTATTGCAGGCATTTTTGCTGGCGGGCTTTTAGCAAAAAAAATAGAAGGCGATAATTTAAAAAAAGGTTTTGGATGGTTTGTATTAATAATGGGGTTTTATATTCTTGTTAAAGAAATATTTTTTTAGGCAGAAGAATATTGCTTTAGAAAATCATTAAATAAAGTTCTATTTTTAAAAGCAACAAATGGTACCAAAACTGTTTTAATTATTAAACATATTTGTACAATAAAATAAAAAATAAAATGAACGTAGAACAAATATATACCGGATGCCTTGCACAGGGTGCTTATTATATTACCAGCAACGGCGAAGCTGCTATTGTTGATCCGCTCAGGGAAACGGAACCTTATTTAAAAAGGCTGCAGAAAGATGGCGTTAAACTCAAATATATTTTTGAAACGCACTTTCATGCAGACTTTGTAAGCGGCCATTTAGATTTGGCAAAAAGTACCGGAGCAGCAATTGTGTATGGCCCCACTGCAAAACCAGACTTTAAATTTATTGCTGCAAAAGATAATGAAGAATTTAAAATTGGAAATATCACTATCAAAGTGCTGCACACACCGGGCCATACCATGGAAAGCACCACTTACCTTTTAAAAGATGAAAACGGAAAAGACTATTGCATCTTTAGCGGCGATACTTTATTTCTTGGTGATGTGGGCCGGCCAGACCTGGCTCAAAAAGCAGCACACATGACGCAGGATGAGCTGGCTGGTTTACTGTACGAAAGTTTGAATAATAAAATTATGCCGCTGGCCGATGATGTAATTGTTTATCCTGCACACGGCGCCGGTAGTGCCTGCGGCAAAAATATGATGAAGGAAACAGTGGATACTTTGGGCAATCAAAAAAAAATGAACTATGCTTTAAACCAGCCCGATAAAGAAGCATTTGTAAAAGCAGTTACCGATGGTTTGCTGCCGCCACCTGCTTATTTTGGCTTAAATGTAGCCATGAATAAAAAAGGCTATGAAAGTTTTGAAACAGTTTTAAATAATGGGATGAGAGCGTTAACGCCGGATGAATTTGAAGCAGCAGCAGAAAATACCGAAGCATTAATATTAGATACAAGGACCAATACTGATTTTTATAAAGGCTTTATTCCGCAATCTGTAAACATAGGATTAGCAGGCGATTTTGCGCCATGGGTGGGTGCTTTAATTGTTGATGTAAAGCAACCTTTGCTATTAGTTACTGATGAAGGGCTTGAAGAAGAAACAGTAACCCGTTTAAGCCGTGTGGGTTTTGATAATGTAATGGGCCATTTAAACGGCGGCTTTGCTGCATGGCTGGAAGCAGGAAAGGAAGCAGATGCAGTGGATAGAATATCTGCTGAGCAATTTGCAAAAGATGTAAAAATTGGGGAAGATAAAATCATAGATGTTCGTAAAGAAACCGAGTATGCAGCAGAGCATGTAGATGAAGCTTACAACAGGCCATTGGCTGCCATAAACGAATGGATAAAAGATATAAACCCCGAAGAACATTTTTTTCTGCATTGTGCAGGCGGCTATCGCAGTATGATGGCGGCATCTATATTACAGGCACGTGGCTACAGAAATTTTACAGAAGTAGAAGGCGGATTTACGGATATCAGTAAAACAACTCTACCAAAAACAGATTTTGTGTGCCAGAGTAAGGTGATGAAAGCATGATGATTTTTCATTTTATCTATAACATGACAACATAAAAAATTTAAAACATCCAATGGAATTTAAAAGCTTTTATAAACTAAGTAACGGCAATGATGGGGTGCATTTCAAGTTGTAGTTTAAAAAAGCGTTATCAACCTTTGGAAAGAATACTGACATTGCATTTAATTAAAAAGGTTGACAACCCTCTGCGCCAATTTGAAATGCACCCCATTGATAAACCACGTAAATTTTATTTATGAAGAAAAAATTTATAATTAAAATATTGTTTACTCTTTGTATGGTTTCTGCTTTTATTTATGCAGATGCACAGGTAAAAAGCAGCTCGTTTAATTTTACCTTAAAATTATTATTGAGCGGCAGCACACCTACTATTAATATCCCTGAAGCTGCTGCTGGATTTAGGAGTTATACCTTTTTAGATGCCCGTGAATTAAACGAATACAATGTAAGCCATCTACAGACTGCGCTGTTTGCGGGAGCAAAAACATTTAGTTTGGATAAAGTCAAGAACATTAAAAAAAATCAACTGCTTATTGTGTATTGTTCTATTGGTAAACGCAGCGAAGAGGTAACTTTGAAATTAAAAAAAGCAGGTTATACGAATGTGAAAAATTTATACGGTGGTATTTTTGAATGGGTAAACCAGGGCAACAGGGTTTATAACAACAGGAACGTAATAACAGATAGTGTTCATGCGTATAGTCATTTTTGGGGTAAGTGGCTTGATAAAGGTGTAAAGGTTTATGACTAAAATATGCTCACCGAATTTATACATATCATCAGAACCATTACACCCTATGCTTTAGGTGGAGTATTCCTCCTTATTTATTTAAGTGAACATATTTACCCTCAGCAAAAAGATTTGATAGATTATAAACATGATCTGCTGAATATATTATTGGGTTTACTAAATATGGCTTTGGTTTTTTCTGCAGGATTTTATTTTCAGCAGTTTATTGAGTACACATCAGCAAAAAATTTCGGACTATTACAGTATTTTAAATTGCCGTTTGTTGTTGAGTTAATTGTTGGCTTTTTATTCATTGACTTTTTTATGTATTGGTGGCACCGTGCCAATCATGTAGTTCCATTCTTTTGGCTTTTTCATAAATATCATCACAAAGATGAAAAGATGAACAGCACCACAGCCGTAAGATTTCATACAGGGGAATTGATTCTTTCCTATACAGTACGGATAATTATTTTTCCGTTATTAGGTATAAGCCTTGCATCTCTCTTACTGCATAGTTTTATTTTATTTCCGGTTATTGTTTTTCATCATTCTAATATTAAAATAAAAATGGAGAAGGATTTGTGGCTGCGGTTCTTTATAGTAACCCCACAAATGCACCGGCTACACCATAGTGTAATTAAATACGATACAGATTCCAACTACAGTTCTATCCTGCCTTATTGGGATATGATTTTTAGAACCTATCATAAAAAATCAGATAAGCCAATTAAATTTGGAATATAATGCTGGAGAATAGGATCAGCCAAAAAAATTAAATATAAACAGCAGGGATATTTTATCAATAAAAATTAAACATTCATTAAACATAGATCACGCAATACCGGCATCATGCAGCAAAAATTATTAAAGCTTTTATTAGTATGCATTATTTGTGCCGCCATAGTAACAGCAATCGTATTCATTATATAATAAATTTAAAAATAAAAATTATGAAAAACAACATGGGAACAACCGATAGAATTATCAGGACACTTATTGCAGTAGTGATAGCAATTTTATATTTCACCAACATTATTACGGGTACGCTGGGGATAGTGTTGCTGGTGCTTGCAGTAATATTTGTATTAACCAGCCTGGTAAGTTTTTGTCCGTTGTATACATTGGTGGGGCTAAGTACCTGCCCTGTAAAAAATAAAGATGCGTAAAGCTGTAAATAATTTTCTACACTATCAGGTTGCATCAATTATTGATAGTAAGCAGTACAGATTGTTGTAACTTTTGTTGCAAAATAAATTGATGCATTAATGTTATTGTTAGCAGCGAACATTATTTAAACACATTACAGAGCCTGGATAATTTTTTTACCAGCAAGAATATTTTATGCAGGGCCTTCAAAAAAATAAATATCAATTTGGTTTACTGGTTTTGGTAAATGCTTTTGTTGGGGCCATGGTGGGCCTGGAAAGATCTGTCATCCCTGATTTTGGTAAAATAGAATTTGGCATTTCAGCAAATACTGCATTGCTCTCTTTTATTGCAGCTTTTGGCATAAGCAAAGCCGTTAGTAATTATTCAGTGGCTTTTCTTTCAAAAAAAATAAGCAGGAAAAATATTTTGTTACTCGGTTGGCTTTTTGCTATGCCGGTTCCGTTTTTGTTGATGTATGCCGATAACTGGAATTGGGTAATTGTTGCAAATATTTTTCTTGGTATCAATCAGGGGTTAGCCTGGAGCGCCACTGTAATTATGAAAATTGATTTGGTGGGGAATAAAAACCGTGGGCTGGCCATGGGCATTAACGAATTTGCAGGGTACTTATCAGTAGGGCTGGCCGCATACCTGGCCAGTAACCTTGCAGCAGCATACGGTTACCGGTATTATCCTTTTTTGCCCGGGGTGTTGTTTGCAGTTACAGGTTTAATACTAACAATTTTTTTGGTAAAAGATACCGCAGCGTTTGTAAAGTCAGAAACAGAAAACAGTAAAATTCCACTTTTAAAAAATGTATGGAAAGAAACTGCATGGAAACATAAAAATATCAGCTCTGTTACCCTAAACGGACTTGTAAATAATTTAAACGACGGAGTAATTTGGGGAGTATTGCCCATGCTGCTTTTGCAAAGAAATTTTAGTGTGGCACAAATTGGAATTGTAGCAGGTATTTATCCGGCAGTATGGGGCATAACACAATTGTTTACGGGAAAAATGGGGGACCATTTCTGTAAAAAACAACTTATTACTTTGGGAATGTTATT
>NZ_JANPCM010000373.1:0-3022 GCF_031430955.1 Ferruginibacter sp. | reverse complement strand
GGGAGATTTATAAATACAAAAAAAGCTCCGCAGATTACGCAGAAAAAAAATATTTCAGGTCCTGCATTACTGGAAGTGCCGTATCCTCACCAATGGATTTTTACAGCTGATGCTTCTGCAGACAAATATGTACACCTGGAGCTGGCAGGCAATAATATGAAGCGTTCAGAAATATTGAAATCTTACCCCCTTAAACAATTAACACTTGACAGGTTTTGCGAATTTAATGTAGCAGAATCCAAAACAGAATTTACCAACAAACTTTGTTACACTATACAATTTGAAAGACAGCGAAAACGCTGGCTTTTTGCCGGGTCCAGCACCAACGGGCAGGAAGTACATCTGGGCACCACATCATCCGGCAGCGAAACAGCAGACCCCGGTGGCGATGGCTACAAATTTTTTATACATGAAATGCCCAGAGTAAATGATGTAAGAACAGTGGCTATAGAAAGCGTAGATAAACCCGGCTACTATATTTCTACTTCTCCCCCGGGTTTTAATTATTCTCCAACACAGGTGGTATTAACAAAAGAAAGTAAACCGGAATCTGCTACCAGGTGGCAATGCAGATCAGCGAAATAAAAATAAAAAAAATAATTACGCTTAATAAATCTTAAAAAATAAAATTATCATTTATGAAAAAAATTTTTGCAATATTATTGCTGGCTGCATCACACCAATGTATAAATGCACAGCGTGTAGGCATTGGTACCACTACACCCAATGCCAGGCTGGCAGTTGACAGCAGTATTATGATTGATCAGGCCAATGCTAACGATGGCACTCTTACAAAAAGTGCATTAATTTTTGGCAGTGATGGTAAAGCAGGTATTGTACGCAGTTTCGTCAATGGTTCCTCCGGCAGAAACGGGCTCGGCTTTTTTACCAACAACACCCGCCGCATGACTATTGACAGTACAGGGCAAGTGGGCATTGGTACAATTAACCCTTTGGCAACATTGCATGTTAGTGGTACTGCTTACGTTAGTGGTAGCCTTGGTCTTGGTACGTCTACACCTGATTATGCCTTTCAAAATCTTGGGGGATACAATCACATGTTTTATGGCCTGGGTGTTGGTACGGTGCCCAGTTCATCTTACCTGTTAGATGTGGGCAGTACCGACCCATCCCGTTTTAGAGGTGCATTGCAGGTGGATGGCACATTAACTGCTAATGGCAATGCTGTAGTTGATGGTACACTTACGGTTAACAATGGTAAAGGAGTCGCATACAATTCAACAAGTGCTACAAATTTAAAAATCTTTCCTTTTACTACAGCTACATTTTTTGCAATACTTGGTGGCCATCAGCTTTCTGCGGAAGGCGCTATTGCTTTTAATGGGGGCTTTACCGGAGTGCCCAGAGTATTTGTTGGGGATGAAGAATTATCCGGCGGAACAGTGGGTGAATTACATAGGGTAGAATTGAAACTATATGGCTGCAGTACCACCAGCGGCACTACCAGTTGCAAAGCAAGATTACTTAACACCAGCCCAAATTCGGTTAATTACAGCATTACCTGGAACTGTGTAGCTATTGGTAACTAAAAATATAAATAAAATTTGCTCCATAATTACTAAATCAAAACCATTCTAATTTTTGTATTTTTATTATCCTTTAAAAACTATTTATTACCGGCAAAAATTATTAATGAAATACCTGAAAAAAAATCGGGTCATTATATTTATGCTACGCAGTTATTACTGCGTATTTTTTTCTTTTTTGTTTACTGCAACGCATTGCCAAACGCCACAACCTAAATTTATTGCACTTAATGGCAGCCGCAATTACAGCGATATTAAATCCATATTAGCCGACAGTAAAAATTTTTTATGGTTTGGCTGTAACCAGGGCTTAATAAGATTTGATGGCAGCAATTATATCCGTTTTGTGCCAGATATCAACAGTAAAACCATACCATCCGGCAGAATTACAGCTTTGCACGAAGATGCCAAAGGCATTATTTGGATCGGCACCGCCGATAAAGGATTGTTCTATTACAACTACAGTACAGATAAATTTATCAGCATACAAAATTCTATACCTTTTTTTATTGATGATATACAGGATTTCAAAAATCAATTAGCCGTTACAGCAAATAAAGCAGTGTATACATTTGACGCTGAAAAAAAAGAATTGTTGGCATTGCCCGTGTCAGAAATTTTTAAAAAAAATAACATTGCAGTAGTTAAATGCCTTGCCGATGCAAAAAATAATGCCACGCTTTGGATACTTACTTCAGATGGATTATATAATTATACAGATACGGCACTAACCAAAATACATAACTATCCTTACTCAGTTGATGAATTAAATAATTCTTTAAAAACATTAAGCCTTGCAACAAACGGCAATGTTTACAGTGCTATAAAAAATATCGGGTTAATAGAATTTTCCGTTGCAGATAAAAAAATTTCGGTGCTTCCCTTTTCAAAAAAAAGGGGTAAAGCCTATTCATCCAACAATATAGATGCGCTGCATTTTTATGATAACGATAATCTTTTAATTGCCACACAGGATAGTGGCCTGGCATTATTTAATAATAAAGAAAAAAAATTCTATTTCTTCACTCAAAACAATTTTCCCGAGTCGGATATTTTTCGTTTTCAGGCCACTGCTTTTACCAGCAATAAAAACAATATCGTTTTTGCTACACAAAACAAAGGTATTTGGGTGTATAACAATGCGGCGGCAGGCAGGTTTGTATCAGTGCCGGTTTTATCAAAGTATAATAAAGTGCCGGGCAGTGTTTATGCCCGTTCTCTTTTAGCAGTACCAGAACAAAACACAGTATATGTGGGCAGTTTTTTTGGTGATGGTTTGTATGTTTATAACACAGCAACAGGCAGCACAAAATCTTATCCTTTTATAAAAAATATACCTGCACCCAAAACGCTTATTATAACTTTTATTTTGCAGGATTACAACGGTACAATTTGGCTGGCCTCTCAGCAAAACGGTGTATTAATTTTTGATGCTCAAAAACAAATGATAATTCCGGCTGGCGAAAAGTATGCTG
>NZ_JANPCM010000372.1:0-8473 GCF_031430955.1 Ferruginibacter sp. | reverse complement strand
GTAAGTTTTGTTCACAACATTATAAGGAAGTTTCAGGCAAAGCCTTGCTGTGTTTACAGCTAAAGCTTTTAACCGCTTCATTATTTCAAACTTATCAACAGCCATATACAATTTCAGATTTTAGATTGGCGATTTTGGATTTAACTTTTATATCAAATTGTCTTATTTATTAAACCATCTATAATTTTATTTTTACAAAAATTTAAAAGAAACCTTGAATTTAAAAAAATCTAAAATCTAAAATCGGCAATCTAAAATTGCCTCCTGCCGTTTATTATCTCCAGCAGCTCCTGATGTATTAATCCATTGGTTGCAACTATTTGATGTTGATAAGGGGAATATTTATCACCATTCATATCTGTAACTTTTCCACCAGCTTCCTGCACCATTAAAAATCCAGCAGCACTGTCCCATGCCGATAATTTGTGTTCGTAAAAACCATCAAATCTTCCTGCAGCCACCCAGCATAAATCAATGGCGGCACTACCCAACCTGCGTACCGGCACGCCTTTGCGTATCAATTTTTCAAAAACCTCTAAAGGCCCGTTGGGGGCATCTAAATAAGTGTAAGGAAAACCGGTAACTAAACAACTATTAATAACTTCCGATTTATTACCCACTTTAATTTTTTTATCATTTAATGTGGCACCTAAGTCTTTTTCGGCAAAAAATAATTCATTCAAAATTGGAGCATACACTGCACCCATTATCATTTCACCATCTTTTTCTACTCCAATACTTACACAGCAAATTGGAATGCCGTTGGCAAAATTAATAGTGCCGTCAATAGGGTCGATGATCCATTTATATTCGCTGTTGGTGATTATCTCACCCGTTTCCTCACTTAAAATAAAATGATCGGGAAAGTTTTTTTGAATAATATCAATGATGGCTTTTTCGGCCGCATGATCTGCTTCTGTAACTGGATTATTGATACCTTCCTTATTAGTAATAGTAAATTCGCCATTAAAAAATCGTTGTAATTCTTTTCCGCCGGCATTTACAGCTTCCAAAAGTATTTTTTTTATCATGCCGCAAAGATAAAGTTCGATTTTGGATTTATGATTTTAGATTTAGGTATGCCAATAAGCAATTTGTTAATTTTAATAGTATTTATTCACCATTGCCCATTCGCCATTCACCTCTGCATTTTGAATAATGGAATAAAAAATCGTATTTCGCAGATAATAACTTACCCCAATTGCAATTATCAGTTATCATAGTAAACTTTAACGTAAAATATTTTTTAGAGCAATGCCTTTGCTCGGTAATAAAAGCCTGCAACAATATTGACGCAGAAATTTTTGTAGTAGATAATAATTCTACAGATGGCAGTAAAGAATTTCTTACACCAAAATTTCCTTCGGTAAATTTTATATTTAATACTGATAATACAGGTTTTGCCAAAGCCAACAACCAGGCGCTGGCAAAAGCAAAAGGTGATTATATACTTTTTTTAAACCCCGATACCATTGTACCGGAAGATTGTTTTGAAAAATGTATCCGGTTTTTTCAATCGCAAACCAATGCCGGGGCTTTGGGCATACACATGATTGATGGTACAGGTAAATTTTTAAAAGAAAGTAAAAGATCGTTTCCCTCGCCACTTACTTCTTTATACAAACTGTCGGGGCTTACAAAACTGTTTCCGCATTCTAAAACATTTTCAAAATATCATTTGGGTAATTTATCCGAACATGAAAATCATGAAGTGGATGTGCTGGCCGGGGCATTTATGATGATACCAAAAAAAGTTTTAGACACCACTGGAAGTTTTGACGAAACATTTTTTATGTACGGCGAAGATGTGGACTTGAGCTACCGCATACAAAAAGCCAGCTATAAAAATTATTATTTTGCCGAAAGTACCATCATTCATTTTAAAGGAGAAAGTACAAAAAAAGGCAGCTTGAATTACGTTCGTTTATTTTATAATGCCATGAGTTTGTTTGTAAAAAAACATTACAGTGGAAGCCGTGCAGGTGTTTTTAATTTTTTAATTCAAACCGGTATTTTTTTACGGGCAACACTAACAGTCATCGGCAAATTTTTGCAAAAAATTGGATTGCCATTATTAGATGCCGGTATAATTTTTATGAGTTTTTGGTTGATTAAATATTTATGGAACACTTATATCCGTAAAGAAGTGAATTATTCTCCCAATATGCTCATCATTGCGTTTCCGGTGTTTACCATAATTTTTTTAATTGCATCCTATTACTCCGGTTTGTATGACAAAGGATATAAACAATCGCAGCTTAACCGCTCCACAATACTTTCGGCATTAGTTTTATTAAGCTGTTACGCTTTGTTGCCAGAAAGTATCCGCTTTTCCCGGGGCATTTTAGTATTTGGAATAGTAATGGCATTTATTGTGATGAGTTTATTGCGGCGATTATTTATAGAATGGAATTTATTAAACAGGATAGATGATGACAACGGCTACCGCCAAACAATAATTGTTGCAGCCGAAAATGATTTTAAAACAGTTACTGAAATAATGCATAATGCCGGCATGACGGAAAAAGTTTTAGGACGCATTGATAATAACCTTACCAGTTCCAGCAAAGCGTTGGGAAGTTTGCAGCAAATAAATCATCTTATTAAAATGTACCCGGTAAAAGAAATAATTTTTTGCGAAGATATTTTAAGCTTTAAAGAAATCATAGCTGCTGTTCAACAGTTGCCAGCGGGAATGCTTAATAAATTTCATGCATCGGGCAGCAGCAGTATTATTGGCAGCGATAATAAAAATGCAAGCGGAAAGTATGTAAGCATCAATAATAAATACACCATTGCAGATGCCGTTAATAAAAGAAATAAAAATTTGCTGGATGTTATTGCTGCAGTTGTTTTTATACTAAGTTTTCCCGTTCACCTGGTGCTGCAAAAAAAACCGCTGCAATTTTTTAAAAATACCTTTTCAGTTTTATTCAGAAAAAAAACATGGATTGGGTATGCCCTATTACCTAATAATAAGTTACCGCCAATAAAAAAAGGAATACTTACTTCTACTGCATTGCCCCAACGGGTAAACGATTTGCCTGAAGAAAGTTTATTG
The DNA here is from genome assembly GCF_031430955.1 of Ferruginibacter sp. GTDB lineage: Bacteria > Bacteroidota > Bacteroidia > Chitinophagales > Chitinophagaceae > Ferruginibacter. The sequence goes on along the minus strand of NZ_JANPCM010000372.1, from coordinate 5,412 downwards.
CTTTCAGATGAATGGTATGCTACTTATTATTCTGCTGCCACAGACTTAAAAAAAATTGTAAGGGGATATAAATATTTATGTTTTTAAAAGCAGCAATTATTTTAATTGTTGGGTAAATTCCTGTAGTATTTTTTTATACTCCTCCTGGTAAATAAAAGTATTTGTAAAAGAAAAACTGCAAGCCTTTTGTAACGCACTGGGTAATGAAAAATTACTTTGCGGAACGCTTAAAAACATTTTTCTCTCCATTAAATATGCAGCCAGGTATTCCTGCTCCGTTTGCCCCGGTGTAGCAACAAGAATTGCTTTTTGCTGCAGTCTTATTAAATCCATAACAGACGTGTAGCCGCTTCTGCAAATAACTATGTCTGATTGTTGAATTGCTTTGTTTAATGCTGTGGCTGAAAGATGATTGGCAACTGTTATTTTATTTTCATCATCGTAAATAAATTCTTCTTCTGCTGAATTTTTTGGCAGACCTTTAACCATTGCCACTTTTCCCGAAAAAGATTTTAATTCTTGCAATAACAGGTTTTCTAAAATTGTTCTTTGTGGTTCCGGCCCGGAGAGTAAAATTAAAAGGTCATATTTTTTTTCAACTGTAGTTTTTTCAAATCTTGACAATGGTCCTAAATACTTTACCGGCGTTTCGGGTAATTTTTTTGGATGAGATAATTCTCCTGCAAGATTATTTTCTGCTGCAGTATCGGGCACCCAGCAGGCGCTATATTTATTAATAAAAAAATAATGAATTTTTTGTGCAAGCCATTCTGTAAAACTGTTGCCGGTTTTTATTTGCAGTTGATGCGTAATATAAATGCAGGGAACTTTTGAAGAATATAAACCCAGCCGGTTATCTGATATTACCGCATCAATTTTATATTCGGCAATTGTTTTATCAAGCCAAAAATTTTCTTTAAAAACAACCCATAATAGTTTGGGAAACTGTAATAATAACTTTAGTGGAAGCCAGAATTTGTTAGTGCTGTACCTAATGTTGTACCCTTTTATTTGCGTAAAAACCACATTTTTAAATTCCTTTTCTAATAAATTTTTTGTAGGTCCATCAGCAGCTATTATTACTTCAAAATTCAGATTGGTAAGTGCATAAATTACTGGAATACAACGTGTGGCGTGGCCCAAGCCCCAATCTAAAGGGGCAACCAGCACCCGTTTTTTTTTCGCCCCTATGTTATATTTTCAAATTTCATTTTAAGAAAACAATAAATTATTGTGAAAATAGTTTAACTTGAGTAATATAACACAATGCAAAACCTATTTAAAATTACATTATTACTTACGTTGATTGTTAGTTTGGCAGTTACTGGTTGTTCTTCTTCAAAAAAAGGACAATGCGGATGCCCAAGCAAAACTGGAATGATAGGATATTGAGAAGTAAGGAGTATTGTTTTAACCGCCAATTTCATTATGAACAACTCTAACCGGGATTTACTGGTATTGTTTAACCAGGAGCTAATGTCTCCCCAAGCAATTGAGCATGAAGTAGAACAACTTCATGGCCTATTGTACACGGTTGAAGCCCTCGACAACATTGTTGTAGCCCACGAGGTGATTGACATGAACAAATACAAAATTTTTAGTGATCAGCAACATCTTCGTGATGTTTTCAGACAAAGAGAATTAAAACCTTTTGTGTTTTTGAATTGCAAGAATTAATTTTTTTAAATTAATTTAATCAACGCAGTCTTCAACATCTTCAGCATTTCATCTATCTCATCTGTTTTACAGGTGCCAACACTCAGCCGGTACCAGTTACTGCTTTTTGCAGCCCCAAATGCATAAAACGGAACAATAGCAATTTTTGCTTCATTCAAAATATAAGCAGTTACGTCACTTTGAGTTTCTAAAATTTTGCCATCAGCATTTTTTTTGCCCACTAAATTTATTTGTATAGTAAGATAAATAGCAGCCTGCGGTGCAACAGCATCAACAGTAAAACCATCTTTTTTTAACTGGATAAATCCATTGTAAATGCGGCGCAATCTTTGTTCAATTGCATGTTTAAACTTTTTTGTATAGTTGTTTACGTTTTCAGTTTGCCCCAAATAATTAGCAACAGCTTTTTGTTCTGCCATAGGCGCCCATGCCCCAACATGACTGTTGATAGCTTTCATTTTATTTATTAAATGTGTAGGCCCCATGCTCCAGCCAACTCTTACACCTGTTGCTGCAAATGCTTTACTTATACCATCAATAAAAATGGTGTAAGGTTTCATTTTTGGGTTTATAGAAACAGGGTTGTAATGTTCTGTTTCGCCAAATGTAAGTGTCCAGTATATTTGATCGTACAGTAAGTATAATTTTTTTTCATTGGCACCACGCTGTTCATTTTCTGCAATTACCAAATCGCAAATGGCCGAAAGTTCTTTTTTTGTAAATGTTGTACCTGTTGGGTTTAGCGGCGAACAAACGGCCAGTAATGCCGCACCTTTTATGTGTGGTTTTATTTCTTCGGCAGTTGGCATAAAATTATTTTCCAGTTTGGTCTCGATCATTACATGTTCTGCCTCAGTAAAATGTACATAATGATTATTATTCCAGCTGGGCACCGGGTAAATTACTTTATCGCCTTTATCAACTATTGCACGAAAGGCTGCATAGATAAGCGGCCTGCCACCGGCGGCAATTAATATTTCGTTGGTAGCATAATTTATTCCTTCTCTTGCCAAAATAAAATGGGCTACAGCTTCCCGTAATTCTAAAATTCCATCGGCAGGCGGGTAAGTGGTATAATGATTTTTATAAGCGCTGATGATTTCGTTTTCTAACTCCTGCGGTATGGGAAAAACAGACGAATCAAAATCTCCTACTGTAAAATTGTAAATTTTATCACCCTGTTTTATTTTTTCTTTTATCTCTGCACCAAGGCTAACAATTTCTGATCCTATTAAAGTTTTGGCTAACTGGCTTAAATTTTCTGAACTCATAATCATCTTTTAATAAAAAGCAAAAGTAAATTTTAAACATGGGTAAAACAAAAAACCTGCTGAATGAATTCACTCAACAGGTTTTTGTATAGTGAACAAATTTATTCAACGGGTTTATAGGAATTGAAAATTTTCATCGGCGTTGCTTCTGCCAATTTTTGATACGCCATCCATTTTGTTGTAAAAAAAGTATTGGCTTTTTCTATTGCCTGCGCTACCAATGCTTCGGCAACTTCCACCTGGTTTAATTCCTGTGCATCGGGTATTTTATTTTTCCCCAGTATTTCTCCTCTTGCGGCCTGCATTTTTTCGTTTACGGTTAATTGATAAACTGTGCCATAGCCCTGTTTTTCCTGCGGCTTGCCAAAAATAAAATTGCGGATACTTTTTACAGAGTCTGTCATTGCTTTACCTGCTTTTCGTAAACTGTCAGCTTCTTTGCCTTCTATATTTTTTAACTGAGCTTCTATTTTTGCTATGGTTTCATCAGCTTCGGTTAAACGGTCAGTTATCTCTGTAAGTTTTAATGCACTTTTTTCTAAACGTTTTAATAAAACCATTTTTGCATCGTAAACATTTTTATCATTGGGCACATTAGGGTCGGCATTTACAACAATCATAGTTGAATCGGCTGCTGTACCTAAATTAACCACTACTTTATATGTACCGGGATAAACAGGCATTCCAAAATTTACCGGCTCCGGCGAATTGGGTTTTGGTTTTGCAGAACCCGGCTGACGGATACCTTTTGTTTCGAACCTCCAGTAATTTCTGTTGAAGCCACTATCGGCTTTAATTTTTGTTGTTCTTATTAATTCATTGGCACTGTTATAAATTTTTACTGTAGCAGAATCGTTGGAGGAAGATTTTTTACTGCTTGCGGTGTCTTTACCAGCAATAACCGAAATAGAATTTCTCGGCACATCAACGAAAAAAGAATAGGAAGCTCCACGGTTTCTGTTTTGTCCTTCATACATTCCCCAGGTACTCCAGTCGTAACCCGGCGCAGATTTATAAGTTGCCTGGTATGCTGTTGGTGCTTCAAATACGGTTAACGTTTTTGTAAATGCAGCACCATTATTGGCAGCAGCTTTTCTTAATGGCCTAATATCATCTAAAATATACATTGCCCTGCCAAAAGTTGCAATACATAAATCTGCTTCTCTTTCCTGTATAGCCAAATCGTAAGTGGATACTGAGGGATAACCGTTTTTCCATTGTTGAAAATTTGTACCATTATCAAAACTTACCCAAAGCCCCTGCTCAGTTCCTGCAAAAATTAAATTGGGTTCTGTGGGGTCCTGTATCATGCATAAAGCATAACCTTTTACTTTATTTTCATCTATCATCCGCTCCCATGTTTGTCCATAATTTTTGGTACGAAAAAAATACGGTTTAAAATCGCCACGTCGGTAATCGTTACAAACAACAAAAGCTTCGGCAGCATTAAAGCGGCTTGAAGTAATTTGTGGTATCCATGCACCCAAAGGCATACCCGGTATTTTTCCTCTAAAATTTGTCCATGTTTTTCCGCCATCTTTTGTAAGTTGTACATTGCCATCATCGGTGCCTGCCCAAATAACTTTATTATCTTTTGATGATGGTGCAATACAAAGAATAGTATTATAATTTTCTGCGCCGGTAATATCAACTGAAAGCCCGCCATTATTTTCCTGGTTTTGCTGTTGCTTATTATCGGTTGTTAAATCGGGTGATATAGTTTGCCAGCTTAATCCTTTGTTATTGCTTTTATGTAAAAACTGGCTGGCATAATAAATTGTTTTTGCATCTGTGGGGTCTTGTGCAAAAGCGGCGTTCCAGTTAAAACGTAAATAAGTTTTTGCATCTGGCGTGGGGGGCTTTATTCTCATTTCTTCACCTGTTACCACATTTCCTTTTTGCAATTCGCCTTCCTGGCTCATCGAATAAATCCAGTCGTTATTTTCGGGATCTGGAGCCGCATCAAAACCATCCCCACCCGATAAATTATTCCAGTAAAAATTTCTTATACTTCCATTCGTCCACGTGTATGCAGGGCCGTGCCAGCTTCCGTTATCCTGCATGCCCCCCATAACATTGTAAGGCATTTTATTATCAACATTAATATGATAAAATTGTCCCACAGGAATTTGATCGCTGAAGATCCAGTTTCTTCCTCTGTCACGGCTAATGCCAATACCACCATCGTTACCATCAATTATAAAATTAGGATCGTTGGGGTTTATCCAAAATGCATGATGATCGGGATGAATGCCACTGTAAGGAATTACTGTGCTGAAAGTTTTTCCGCCATCTTCACTCATCGTTATTGTTTGGGTGATATTGTATAAACGGTTTTCATTTTTAGGATCAACTTTTATATCCTGAAAATAAAATGCCCTGTTAGTTACATCTGTTTTATTGCTGTTTACCAGCTCCCACTTAAAGCCGCCATCATCAGTTTTGTATAAACCATTTTTTGTGG
>NZ_JANPCM010000371.1:0-2621 GCF_031430955.1 Ferruginibacter sp. | reverse complement strand
TCACCAAGGTCTAGTGTAATAGCGTCTCTTGATATAGTTTTATAACCCACATACGATACAGTAACAGCATATGGCCCTCCGGGATTCATATTTGCTATATAATAATTACCTCCATTTTTAGAACTGGTTGTATAAACAGTGCCGGTTGGCTGGTGTACTGCAGAAATTGTTGCTCCTGCAAGCACTTCGCCTTTGAGATTTTTCACTGAGCCATTCATGTTACTTGTGGTTACCTGAGCATTCATCAGGAATGGTATTGCAAACAATCCAATCAGCAGCGGTACAATTTTTTTAATTCTCATAATAGTTTAGTTTTATTCGGTGGCAAAGAAACTAAATAATTGGCGAACTACGCCAAGTATTATTAACAAGTTAAAGGGCAATAAAAGGATAATAATCGCTGCTTTACTGAACAAGGTTGCTTTATTATAAAATGATCAATTAAATGATACATTAAAGCAATGTTTTATGGGTAACAATTAAATTTCCCCATTTCAAAAGTCACAATACCCACCACAAAACCTAAACCTTGTTACCTTTGCCTGATAAATAAAATTTATGTTAGACAGTATTGAAAGTGCCATTGAGGATATTAAAAAAGGGAAAATGATAATTGTGGTAGATGACGAAGACAGGGAAAATGAAGGGGATTTTATTGCGGCAGCCGAAAGTGTAACGCCGGAGATTATAAATTTTATGAGTACCCACGGCCGTGGGCTTATTTGTGCTCCATTAATTGAAGAACGCTGCAATGAATTGAATTTGCCGCCGATGGTGGTTGACAATACATCGCTGCATGAAACTGCATTTACTGTAAGTGTGGATTTACTCGGGCAGGGATGTACAACAGGAATTTCTGCACATGACAGGGCAAAAACGGTACAGGCACTAATTAATCCTGCAACAAAACCCGAAGACCTGGGCAGACCGGGACATATTTTTCCGTTAAGAGCAAAAAAAGGTGGTGTGTTACGCCGTACAGGCCACACCGAGGCCACTATTGATATGGCGCAGTTGGCAGGCTTTTACCCCGCCGGTGTTTTGGTAGAAATTATGAATGAAGACGGCAGTATGGCAAGGCTTCCGCAGTTAAAAGAAATAGCAAAAAAGTTCGACCTGAAATTAATTTCTATTAAAGATTTAATTGAATACCGCTTAAAAACAGAAACCTTAATTAAAGAAGAAGTAAGGGTACAATTACCAACAAAATACGGCGCATTTGAATTGATTGCTTTTGAACAATTGAATACAAAAGAAATTCACATGGCGTTAAAAAAAGGGGAATGGAAAAAAGATGAACCAGTTTTAGTAAGGGTACACAGCAGTTGTATGACGGGGGATATTTTAGGCTCGTTAAGATGCGATTGCGGCGACCAGTTGCACCACGCCATGAAGATGATTGAAAGTGAAGGCAAAGGATTAATATTATACATGAACCAGGAAGGCCGTGGTATTGGGTTATTGAATAAATTAAAAGCCTACAAATTGCAGGAGCAGGGCATGGATACCGTAGAAGCAAATTTAGAACTTGGGTTTGGTATGGATGAAAGGGATTACGGAGTTGGTGCACAAATTTTAAGACACCTGGGTGTAAGTAAAATGAAACTGATGAGCAACAACCCACGCAAACGTGCCGGACTTTTGGGCTATGGGTTAGAGGTAGTGGATACTGTGCCTATAGAAATAAAATCTAATCCGCACAACGAAAAATATTTGCAAACAAAAAAAGATAAACTGGGCCACAATATTTTAAATGGTTAGTTGTTTTTTGTAACAGGTAGTTTTTCAGAAGCAGGTACATTTTATAACCCTGCATCAGCTACTGCAATTATTGATTAAGCTTTGTAATATCTTTTTTAAAAATGGAATAAGGGTATGGCTGTGGTAAAGGCTTACTTCAAAAATATCATATCCAGAAGTATAGTTTATATTGTTTCAAAACCGGTATTCTGTATTAATCTGTGGTCTTTAATTCACCGGTTGCAAACGCTAAACGGGCAATTATTAAATACCGTGATAAATATTTTCGGATTATATTAAAAACAACCTGATTATACGCCTAACCAAAATTAATTTCTTAGCCAGCCGTTTAATTTAGTTACTTTTTTTGTGTAATCCTTTTTGGTAAAATTATTTTTTTAGTTTTTAAATATCTATCGCTTCGCCATAAGCCGCAGCAGTAGCTTCTTTCAATCCTTCACTCATGGTAGGGTGAGGGTGAACAGCATTTAATATTTCATGTGCGGTAGTTTCTAATTTTCGGGCCACAACAGCTTCGGCAATTATTTCCGTTACGTTCATACCAATCATATGGCAGCCTAAAAATTCGCCATACTTGGCATCGTAAATAACTTTTACAAAACCTTCTGTGGCACCGGCAGCAACAGCTTTTCCACTGGCAATAAATGGAAATTTACCTACTTTAACTTCATAACCGGCATCCCTGGCCGCTTTTTCAGTATAACCTACGCTTGCAATTTCGGGTGAGCAATAGGTACAACCCGGAATATTATTATAATCTAAAGGTTCAGGATGATGACCGCTTAAATGTTCTGCTGCATTAATACCTTCTTTTGCCGCAACGTGTGCTAAAGCCTGACCGGGTGTGCAATCGCCAATGG
>NZ_JANPCM010000370.1:0-3168 GCF_031430955.1 Ferruginibacter sp. | reverse complement strand
CAAAGCCCGTCATCATCGGCATTTGAATATCTAAAAAAAGTAATTGCGGTTTAAATGTATTAATTAACTGCAAACCTTCCTGTGCATCATTAGTACTTTTTAATTCTTTAATTTCCGGTACATATCGTTCCAGCATCAGCCGCAGTGTATTTACTGCCGAAGGTTCATCATCAATTATTAAAGCTTTTATCACAACTCTAATTTAAGCAACAAATTTTATTTTGTGTAAAGATGTTTTAAATTTAATGGCCAATAAAAAGTGTAAGAATTACCTGTGTACCCTGCACATTGCCATTGGGTGCAGTAAGGTCGTTAATGGCCACTGTAAACGGTTGCTGGTATTGCTGTTCCAGTAATTTAAGTCTTTCATACACCAGCCCCAGCCCTTTAGATTTATGATTGGCGGTATTACCCGACTGCTCCTTAACTTTTGCAGCCGCTTCTCTTCCTATACCATTATCTTTTATGGTGCACTGCAAATAGTTATAAGAGCTAAGGGTAAAAGAAATGCTTACCTGCCGCAGTCCCTGCTTGGGCATTAACCCGTGCCAGATGGCATTTTCAACAAAAGGTTGTAAAATCATAGGCGGAATTTTAATTTCACTGCTGTCAATATCATCGGTAAGATTAATGTAGTATTCAAAATTTTCATTAAAACGAAGTTGCTCCAGTTCAAGATAAAGGTTCAGCATTTCAATTTCTTTATCAAGGCTGATAAAATTCTGGTCGCAGTGGTTTAATACTTCCCTTTGCAACCGGCTGAATTTAGATAAATATTTATTGGCCTGGTCCACATCGCCTGTTAAAATATATTGCTGCACACTATTGAGTTCATTAAAAATAAACTGAGGATTCATTTGAGCTCTCAATGCCGTTAGTTGAGAGGTGGCCAGATCTTTATTTAATTTAAAAACTTCCACTTCTTTTTCACGGGTTTGCTGTTCGGCATTTATTTTATCAATTTTATCGGCACAAAGCGATGCAATGGTGGTTAAAATTTGTAAGTGCCGCTGAGTAAAAAAATTCTTTTTAGAATGTTCGGTATTAATAACGCCGATTGTTTCGTTGTTGTGAATAATAGGTACACTCAGTTCGCTGAACATAATTTTATCATCTGCCGAAAAATATCTTTTATCTTTTGAAGTATCGTTTACAAGAATACCCTGCCGGCTTTCTGCTGCTGCACCAACAATACCTTTTCCTTTAGGTACATTATAAACATTTTTATTTTTTTCTACCTGCATATCACCTTTTAAACCATAGCCAGACTTTTGTACCAGCAGGTTCTTATCTTTATTCCATAAATAAATCATACAATCTTCAAACCCTAATTTGCCAATAAGGTTTTTAGAAACATCCCATAACATTTCATCTATAGAATATTGTGCAGATATAGAAGTGGCAAAATAATTTATTACCTGTTCTATTTCCAGCTGGTATTGAAAATTGCTGGCTTTAAGTTTTAGTACTTCTATCTCTTTTTGTTTTGCCATTTCCTCCGCTTTTATTATTACAATGCGGTTGGCCACCAGCGAAGCGATAGTGCTGAGTATTTGTAAATGCCTTTCGGTATAAAATTTTTTTTGAGAATGCTCACTGTCTATCACCCCTAATAATTTACCATCATTGCTTATAGGTACCGAAACTTCTGATAAACGCCTTACATCATCAACAATATACCGTTTGTCTTTTGACGTGTCGTTAATAATTTCTGCTTTGTTATTTAATGCCACACTGCCTACAATTCCTTTTCCAAAAGGTATTTTTATTGGGTTAATTATTTTTTTTTCTTCAGTTGTTTTTGGCCCCCATGCCGATTTTTGAATCAGAATTTTTCCTTCATCATCAGCCAGGTAAATAACACAATCTTCAAACCCCAGTTTGCTGATGCAGTTTTTTGTAACATCCCACAGCATATCATCAACAGTGGTTTGCCCCGATATTGCCGTAGCAAAATAATTGATCACCTGTTCTATTTCTAATTGGTATTGATAGTTAGCTGCCCTTAATTTTTCAATTTCTGTTTTTTCCGCTTCCCTTCTTTTTATTATTTTTTCTCTTCTCTTTATAAAAAAATAAACTGCTGCTAAAATGAATATAACATACAGCAGAATAAACCACCAGCGCTGCCAAAAAGGTGCTGCAATTATTATTTGTATGCTCCTTACATTTTTACTCCATTCACCATCCTGGCTTTTTGCTTTTACTTTAAAGCTGTAGTTGCCCGGCTGCAGGTTAGTGTAAGTGGCATAATTTCTGTTGCCAGCAATTTTCCAGTCCTTATCTTCTCCTTCAAGTATGTAGGTGTATGCTGCATCATCAGCATAAAAAAGATTAGGGCTGGTAAAAGAAAAAGAAAATGAATGTTGTGTATAATTCAGTTTTAATTTTTCTAAAGTATTTAATTCAAGCCCGGGTAAAGAATCTTTGTCAAAAATTTTTAAACCGGTAAGCCATACTTCGGGTTCAGTTTTTTTAGTAAGAAGAGAATCAGTATTAAAATAAAAAAACTTTTCTACAGCGCCATGGTATATATTTCCATCTGTACCCATTTGTACCGGCGACATTAATGTTTTAGCAGGCAACCCATTTTTATAAGTAAAATTGGTAAATTTTTCGGTAAGCGTATTGTAACAACTAATACCATTGCGGCAGGTAATCCATAATAATCCCTGTTTATCTTTTACCATGCTGTAAATATTATTATGCAGCAACCCATCTTTATCAGTTAGGTGTTTTGCATTAGCTAAAGTTTTTTTGCCCGCCTTTATTTTATATACACCATCGTTGGTGCCAATAAAAATATTACCTGCATTATCCTGTGCAGTAGAATACCAGAATGCTTTTGCAATGCTGTTATTTTTTGCAGGTTGATCAATAAAATTATAAAACTGTTTTGCACCCGGTTCAAAAACACTTATCCCTTTTATAGTTGATATCCAGATATTACCGGCTTTGTCTTCAAAAAATTTTTCTGCAAAAATACTGTCAGTTAAAATACTTTTTTCATTCTTACTGTCGTGCAAATAATTTTGCAGTTCATTTCTTTTTTCGTTTATAATTACTAATCCGTTACCGCCGGTGCCGATGTATAAATTATGCAGCTTATCTTCATAAATACAAAATATTTTTTTGGCTGATAAGATGGAGAGGGTGGCATACTTTTCG
>NZ_JANPCM010000369.1:0-7380 GCF_031430955.1 Ferruginibacter sp. | reverse complement strand
ATTATCTACTCCAAAATTTTTTATAAAAGTATTTTTATCGGGAGAAATAATTTCTATCCAGCCTGTATTTCCTTTTTGAAAAAGAACTACATAAACTTTTTTCCCCGATTGTTTATTAGTAACATTTGCTGCTATCACATAAGGACGTGGAAGAATGGATGTAGAATACCAGGCAGTATAATTTTGCAAGTCGTTGTACCGTGGAGCAATCAGGTTGTTCCATGCAGCATTTATTCCTTCATCCGAATCAGAATTGTATTTGCCGGTTACTCCATTGGGATAATGAAGCAACACTTTTATATTTCCTTTTGTTACCTCTACCCAATCTTCTTTTACTGTGCTTGTCCAGCCATCATCGAAGTTGGTGGTGGTTAATGCAAAACCGTTGGGAATTGTTGGGGTTTGTTTTTGTACTTCTTCTTTTTTTAAAACAGTTACATTGCCGGGTAATTTTATTTGCAGATTGTTGGCAGATAATGGACCATAATACCAGGCATTTTTAAAACTTGTGTTGCTGCTCTGTGTACCGTCCCGTTGCGTTGCCTTCTCTGATTGCAAAACCAAATTCCATATTTGTGTGCCGGAGAAAAAATGTTTTGTAAATTGGTAAGTTGCTTTTTCCAATGCTATGTTTTGGGTAGATAAAAGTTTACCCCAATCATCACCATCATTCTTTTTACTCCATGCTTCCAGCACAGAATTTTTTGGCGTGATAGTGATATTATTACCACTGATTTGGTAATTGCCGTTTTCTTTTCCCAACAAAATTTTATCCATCAACGGATCAAAAGCTTTGCTTACAAAACTGTAACTGCCATCTCCATTAAAAGTATATTGACGGCTGATGTAATTCATGATGCCGTTCTTCATTCTGTAATTAGAATTATCGCTTGCATTGGCACCCCATGTACCAAGTATGGAATTTTTATCGTCATCAGCAACTTGTGTTTGTTGCGAAAAGTTTTCAGGTTTTATCAATTCAACCGATGCAAGTAAAGCTTCAATTTCTTTTAAATAATCCTGGCTGTTAGTAGTGGCTACAATACTTGCACAACGGTTATACCCTGTAGCTGTTGTAAGAAATACGAATGCATCGCTGTTATTAAAAACAAATTTTGAACCACCTCCTTTTATTTTCCAACCATTAGCTTCCTGCGCTTCATTTAACTGTGGGGCATCAGCAGGTTTATAACTTTTAACCACCATTTGCCATTCACTTTCAAAATCCTGGTTAATATCTCCCTTGCTGGTAGTGCTTTTTACAATATTTATGTTGCACCAGGTATTACCATTTACAATTGTATAACTGGTTGTATTTTCAGTAACATCTTTTTTCCAGCCTTTGGGTGCAGTGTAATTTATAAGATCGAAGGTTTCTTTTTGTGCAAAGGATATTGCGGCAATGGCACAACAAACAAAAATCAGCAATGCTTTTTTCATGATTTCATTTTCTGTATCAAAACTATTGTTCTTAACTTTTGCGTAGTATCCTGTAAAACAGGGAATTTTTAAAAATCATTTGCAATGTTTTGCAACTCATATTAATTTGCGTATTTGCACCGCCTTACTACCTGTTTTAAATCCTGCATTTGTTTGCTATCTTGTTAATATTAACACGGCATCTGGCAAACTACCACTTACCTGCACACCTGCATTTACTGCCACTGATATTTCGGCTATTTTCACCTCGCCTTTTAAAGGACCAACTGTCGCTTCAACTGTTGCATCTGCTTTCAAACCAAAATCCTTTACTTCCCATTTACCGGTTGCCTCGTTCTTTCCAATTTTAATAAATTCTTTTATAGACGTTCCTGCTTCCACCTCTAATGCACCAAGGCCGCCAACATGAAACGATTCGCCCAGGCCACCACCAATAGTAAAGTCATTAAACGAACCATCATCGTTGTAACTTACTTCACCCTCAAACACTATTCCTTCACCACCTTCTATGCCCCACGAATTACATGTCCAGGTAATTGTAGTAACTACAAATGCAAGTTTGCCTTTGAAGTTGGCACAGTATTCATCTTCCCACTCTTTCAATACAAAATTCTTTTCCTCCTGCGCCACTTCATCAAACGTACACTGCTGCTTACTGATTAATTTATACTGCCCAAGAAGGTTGCTTACCTCTTTCAGGTAATCCATTTGTATAGAAAGAAAACTGCCTGCTGCCTGCGGCATCCAGTACGGCGCCCAGTTAGCATAGTCCCGGTAATACCTGCGTGAAATATATTCCTGCCTTTGCACATACTCATTAACTAATGGTGAAAGTTCGGCCAGGTATTTTCCATTCTCATCGTTTATGTCTTTGCATTTAGCTAACTCAAGGGCGGCTATTTTATCTTCATCACCTGCTTCGCCACCTTCCAGTTTATTTAGCTGGTCGCCATATTTTTTTGCAATGGCTCTCAGCTTTACATTATGCGGTGCCGATATCTTGCTCAAATAATATTTAAAAACATCGGCTTCGCTGATGCCATCTTTTCCATGTATCTCCATTGCATCCATGATAATGAACTGTGCCTTCATCTGTAACGGCGAAACGCCCTTTCGTAAACCAGCCATAAGTAAGCGTTGGTTTGCATCGTCGTTAGTAGTGGGCATTTTGGCCTGAATGGCTGCTATGCTGTTGTCAACAGATTTTTTTTCTGCTTCCAGGTTTGCCGCAAAAAATTCCATTTCATCGAGGCTGGCAGGCATGGCCGGCATTTTAATTCTTTTAAGCAATGGAAATTCATTTTTATGATATCGGGTCATTACTTCACCCGGTTTTGCTTTTTTATTTAGCTGGCGCAGAATTTTTTCAACCTCCTGATCATAAGATGCGGCTATAGATTTTGTTGCATGCTCTTCCGCTTTTTTTGCATCGCCTTTTTTGAGGTAAAGAAGGCAAAGTATTTTGTTGGCAATGGGATTTAGTGTGTCCTTTTGCACACATTGCTGCAGGTACTGCATGGCTTTATTTACATCGCCTAAGCGGTAATACGCATTGCCTAAATTACTCAGCAGCGTTGCCTCGCCGGGCTTTTGTTTGTTCCAATATTCCAATATGGGAACAGATTTTTCGGGGAGACCACCCATAATTAAAAAAGCGGCAAAATTATTTGCATACAATGCACCGGAAGGATTTGCAGTTACTGCTTTGCTATGCAGATACAAACTTGCAGCCGGTGCATTTTGAAGCCAGGCGGCTAAAGCAGCATTGCTTATTTGTTTTGATTGTGTAAGTTTTTTAGTTGTCAAATAATCATCAGCTTTCTTTTTTTCATTAGGTTTTACTGCGTTTGAAATAGCGGTGTGCAGTTGTTGTATATAAGCAGTATAACTTTCTGCAGTTGCCAATTGTGGTATTTGATTGAGCTTTGCAGAAAGTGGTGGAAGTGTAAAATTAATTGCAGCAGCAGGCGGCGCATTATTGTAATTAGCTGTAACAGGAATTGCTGAAGGCTTCATGCCTGCCGGCACAATTAATGGTGTAAGTGTTTTTAATTTTGGTAAATAGGTAAGTGTATAAGTTGATGGAATTTTAGTTGGAGCTACTACCGGTAATGCAGACTTGCCGGGATTTAACATGGCTTCTAAAGGAGCCAGTGCACCTGGTTTTTTTACAAGAGCGGCAACTTTTTCCATGTGAGGATAAGTGCCATTTCGTAACTGCACCATTATTACTTGTGGCACATCGCTGCTTAATGTTTTATTAAAATAAGCAGGATTGATAGTAACAATTTCCTCTGCTGTTTCTTCTTCTATTTCTCCCACTCCGTTCGTTCTTATTTTATCCATGCCTTCAATATATTGCGTAACTCCCCCTGCTGTATATGTTGAAGAGGAGTAAAAACTTTTGAAGCCCCTGTTTAGCCATTCTTGCGGTTTTTGCAAATATTGATGTATCACTTCTTTGGCGGCATCGGCATCAGGATTAATTTTGCTAATAAGTTTTTTAAGTTTTTCCTGATCCTCTTCAAACCATTTTCTTCGTCTTGCTTCTTTTTCCGGCGTATAGGCTCTGTCGTTTTTGTACGCTTTCATTTCTACTTCAAACTGCTGTATGTTCTGTGTATAAATTTGAGTCATACTTTTTGAGTCTTTGCTCCCGAAAGCTTCTGCATCCTTTAGCATCTGCTGCAGGTATTCTTTACGGGTAACAGGAATAAAAAGCGGCTTGTCGCTGTTTCGCAAAATGATATAATCATTTGCTGTGAACATTTTAGCGTTTGCGTTATTTTGTGCCCTTTGTTCATAAAAATCAATTCTGCCTTCGCTGCGTTTTTTTTGAATGGTTTTGAAGGCAGGCTTTCCTTTAATAGTATAAACGCCGGCATCTGAAGTAAATCCAAAAGCAAAAACATTATTAAAATTTACATAAACAGAAGAGCCACTTTCGCCCTCTGTTTGCATGGGATATTTGTTTTCATAACAGTAGTAAGCAAAAAACATCATTTGCGATTGGTAGTGCCCTTTAATACCTTCGGCTAAAAACATCCGATCTGTAGTTTCAGCATCAGATAAATATTTTGGAAAATAATTATTAAAGTAATCCAGTTTTGCTCCGGTAAAGCCGGTCAATATATTTTTTACCCAAGTTTCTGCTTTTGTTAAATAGGGTTTCATTTTAGCCATTTCGCCTGCATTCATTTTGGCACTCATAGGGCTAATATTATCTTTACTTCTAACTAAAGTAGAAGGCTTGTTTGCAGCTTCGGTAACACAATCCTGTGCAAATAGAGATGTATTGATTACAAAATATGACAGCACAAACGTTAAGAAACAGGGATGCGTAAACAGGCGTATTTTTATTATCATAAAATAATTATTACTCTTTTGAGATTTTTATATTTCTGATGTAAACTTTAGTCGTATCTGCATCATTGGTACTGTTGTTCCAAAAAATGTTATTGAACTTTGTGCCAACCGGTAAGCTACAAGTAACACATTTGCCTCCATAGGCCAATTTGAAGTCTGTAGAAACAGCTACTTGTTTATTGTTAATAAAAATACTAAGCACCCCTGCCATTACTTTTATCGCTATATGCACACTTGTTTTTTTATTGGTAAACTCAAGCAAAGGATATTCATACGAAATTCCTTCGGAAGAATTTTGTGTATTAGCTGAAGGAGAGGAGTTGATTTTTACTCTCAGCATGCCCCTGTAATTGTTATTGTTATAATCTGCTTCATTTCCCGAAATAATATCAATATTTACTCTTGTGCCATTCCCACCATTAAATTCGCTGCCACTTGCAGTACCAGGTCTTGTATTTAATGTCATAGTGATAGCTCCGCCGGTACGTGAAGAAAATTCACCATCCGTTGCCATATCATATTCCAATATAAAATTTTCAGGTATTGGTTTTTTCAGAAGGGAAGGAGTTAGTGGATTGTTATAGCCCAACTGCAACCACTTGCCGGTTTGTTTTTTTAAAGAGGTAACAACTGAATGTTTTCCATACTTGTTAAAAAACCAGTTGGCCGGATCGTCACCTTCACTGTTCAATGAAAAATCATCGAAGAAAAAAGTATTCGCCGGTATTGTAACAGGTTTTGCAACGGAGTTGATTATTGATTTGTTTTTTTTACGGTAAGTATTTAATCTTGCCATTAGCTGATCTTCATTTGCCGGTTTATAAGGCAACCCCTTCACTTTTTCAGGATCAAAAAAATAATTATAAGCATAATCGTAATTGAAATTCTCCGACAGTGCTTTATAGAGTTCGTATAACTGGTTGCCTTTTTCTTTGTTTGCAAAAGGGAAGGCCACTGCAATCCATTGGGGTGTTTCACTTTGCAATTTTACATAAAGAGAAGGATCAACTTTGTACACCTGAAAGTACTGGTTCAATTCATTTGCAGCTTTATCAATTTTAAAAATGTCGGGATCTAATTCAAAACTATACATTGTAGGTTGCATAGCTCTTATTACGGCAGGTTCATTTAAACTGTTTTGATGCCTTTCCCGTAATTTCTGAATATTGCTCCTGTATTTTTCAATTGTTTGTTTGCGGATAATCAGTACTTCATCCTGCGATTTTTTATTCGTTGGCCATTTTTCCTGTACATCTTTTATTTCGTTTGCCCATTGTTGATCAAGTGCCTGCTCTGCCTGTTGCAGCAGTTCTGCTTTGGTTATTGCAATAAAGGGAAGCTTATTATTGGGAGTTAAATAAACAGTTTGCCAGTCGTTGACCCATGTGATATACTTAGATGTATTTGGATGAATTCCCGGGTCGGCTTTTTTGCCGTCTTCCAGCATACGGTCATTGGCAGAATAGCCGTTAGGCTGCATAGTAAAGTAGTACTCATTTGGTTTTTGCAGAAAAGGAATAGTATAGCTGCCAAACACTCTGTTTGCTGCAATCCAGAAAGGTGTATTTTCTTCAGGAATTGGTTTGAAGTTTCCATTCGGTTCTGTCCATTCTTTATCATGGCTTACATTCCATACATAACAAAGCACACCATAATTTAATTTACTAATGTAACGGCTGGTTGTTCCGAGCCCTGCCACAGGTGTGTAGGTTTTCTTTATCCACTCCAACATTTTATTTACGTGTATTTCCTTCTTTTTACCAATTACTTCTGTCTGTGGTTTTAAGTGGTCGAATTTATTGTTGCTCCACCATCCAATTACACTGTCCTGTATCCGCTGCTCAGGTGTAAGCTGCGCAAAAGCAGTACAAATAATAAAAAAGAAAACTGCAAAAAGCAATGTACACTTCATAGATAATAAATATTTAATCTTTTACGATTTTAATATTACTGATATAAAATTTATCGTTCTCAGCACTGTTGCCGCTGCAATCAAAAGACAATGCATTAAAAAGATGAGCTGCTGGAATTGCTTTTTCGTATTCAGCTATTTTAGTTTTATCAATAAATACCTGCAATCTTTCTGCTGTTTTTTTTATTGTAACGGTAATGCGGTTGTCTTTTTTATTATTAGAAAAACCTTTGGCAACATACCACTTGGTACTATTTGAATAACCGGGCGGAAAAGGAAATTTTGTTTCCAGTGTTGCTTCTCCATCGCTGCCGTTAGAGCCGGGACGAAGTTTTAATTTAATAAATGATTCGGCATTGCCGGGTGATGTTTCTTTTGACAGTTGCATGGTTAATCCCTTGGCGCCCCAGGTAAAATTTTGTGAGACTGCAATGTCATAAGTCAATGTAAAATTTTGCGGCAGTGGTTTTTTTAAAACTGTTGCGTTAATGTAGTGGCCTCTCAGCTCCACCCAGTTTCCATCTAATCCTTCTGGATTGGTTACCACACCTGTAGTTCCTGCATTGGCAAATTTTGCCTGCCAGCCCATTGGTTTGTTACCAATAGCTGTTGTTGAAAAATCTTCAAAGAAAAAAACAGTTGCATCGGCAGTAATTTCTTTA
>NZ_JANPCM010000368.1:0-1898 GCF_031430955.1 Ferruginibacter sp. | reverse complement strand
TAATAATGGGGGCAGGTATGATAATATTTTATTTCAGTGGATTGCCGCACTGGCAGTATATCCAAAAATTACCTGGCAACTTACCCTTGCATTGGGAAAAGCCATTATGGATACTTATGGTAAAACACACGAATTAAATTTTACCACATTGCTGCGTATTGCCAGGATTAAATGGATGAAAGATGGAAAATTTCCTGATTATACCCGGTTAAATCTTTTAAAAAATCTCAGCAAACAAAATGAAGTTGTTGCCCGTGAACATATTTTAATGCTTTTAAATGAAATACCAGACGCTGATTTAACCGGTGAGCATTTTGCCTACGAAGAAAAAGAAACCCAGCGCCTGATCAACGAATTTAATTTGTATGCTTTCGATCCCGTAAAATATGCCGGCTATAAAAAATCTAAAGACCTGTTAGCACAACTGTGGCATCACCAGCAAATTACTGATACACCGGCACAAGCTTATTTAGAAAACAAAGACCTGCAATGGCAAACTATAATTAATAAGCCGGCAACTAATGCTTCTGTTGCCGAAAATATTTCACTGCCTCAATATTTTGACAGCGGTGCTGCAGCAAATACTTTTTTAAAAAGCATATATCTGTGGTGTGCTGCAATAAGTGCCCTGCTTTTTTCTGCCGCTTTAATCGGGTTGATTTTATTAGCTGTTTTAAATTTTACAGCAAAGAAAAACATTTTTCCATTTACGTATAAACAATCTTCTAATAAAACAATAAATTTTATTTTTTCGGATTCATCTGGCAGCACAAAGAAAAATAGTGTACCAACAACAGGCTCTAAAGAATTGCCAACAGGTAATGTGGTTTTAGTTGTAGATACTTTTGAAACCAGGCTGTATAGTTTGGATACTGCCCGTTTAGTATTGCCGGTTGATGATAGTGCAAAAGCAATTTCTGTAAGTGCAGGCAATACTATTATGTTTGATACCACAATTAACATTGCTTATGATGCTTACAATATTACGCTGCGGCCTGCAAAACAAAATGATATAATTAAGTTGCCCGATTCGGTTAACAATCCACCAGCTGTTTTACCGGCAAACCTTCACGAAATATGGCAGGGCAAAACTAACAACCGGTTAATAAATATCGATCTTAGAAAAAAACTGGTTTACTATTCAACTGCGGATGAAAAAACATATGGCACTTACCCGATAACCAGCGTAAACAAAACCAGATCAGGGGCCTTCAAAATTATTGCAACTACCGGCAAAGGTTCTAATGTAGTGTTTATAAGAAATATTTCCAGTACCTCGTTTGAGTTTGCAGGGTGCCAAATGCTGGTGCAGGATAAGGCAGAGATTGATAAAATTGATGAAAATAACTGCGGCAATTTTGATGTGATGGGTTTGTATTATGAAAAACAAACACCAGGAAATATTTATTTGCCTGTGACTTCAGTTAGCGGACAAGCCAAATCGCTAATGCCAGCCGAATTAAAAAAACTTTATGCTTATACTGCCAATTATAATGCTAAACTTAAAAATTTTACTATTTCGTTAAAAAATAATATTCGATTTTTACCACGCTTTGCACCAAATTATATTGCAGCTTACCTGGCAAATGCAGGCGTAAAAGTTGATGTTGGCGAAATTGTTTCAACCTCTATTGATGTAAATACAGCTACACCATTTAAAAGGAATTTCTTTACCATCGATATTGCTGCCAGTAATCCTTTCATAAAAAATACCCGACAATCAAAGAGCAGAATCAGTACACGGGGTGTAATTGTCGATTCTACAGTAACTGTACCTGCACAAAAAAATACTATTCAGCCTAATACCACAAATGCCTACGCACCCCCTGTAAAAAAAATACTTTGGGTAGATGATAATGCACTTAATAATGCGTTGTTGGTAGATTATTTTAAAAAAG
>NZ_JANPCM010000367.1:0-3993 GCF_031430955.1 Ferruginibacter sp. | reverse complement strand
CTGCCTCATAATATTGCCACTCGTATTTTCTGCCCATCACTGGTATATAATTGCATCCGCATTTTTACTCATGCATTTAATACAATCGTTGTTTTTGCTGTTTACTTTTTTTATAACCCACCATGTAGAAAAAACAGAATATTTTAATGCAGACTCAGCAGGTTATATCAAAACATCCTGGATCAATAACCAGGTAAAAAGTTCGAATGATTTTTATCCTTTTAGCCCTGCAGCAAATTTTATCTTTGGAGGATTTAATAACCATACAGCACATCATTTATTTCCACACATAAATCATGTACATTATCCAAAGCTTAATAAAATTTTATACAGCAATTTAAGGGCTCATCAAATTGAGCCAAATTTTACCGGTTTTTTCGGAGGTATCCTTTCTCATTTAAAACATTTGAAAACTATGGGCATAAAGCCATGCAGGGAAAAATGTAAAAATTATAATTTACCGAAAGAAGAACTTAAATAGCCCGCTGCTTACTCACCTCATACAAAATTATCCCTGTGGCTGCACTTACATTTAAACTTTCAAAATCCTTATGAAAGGGGATTTTGAATTGTGCATCACAAATTTTCATTAATGCAGGATAAATTATCTATCTGTTTTTTGTTGAAAGATAAACAGTAATTAAGTAAGCAAAGATTGCATGTGGTATATCTTATCCCTGAGACGGTTAAAAAATCGCACCCTTTCTTTTTCGCCAATGCTGCTGAGCTGTGTAGATTTTTTTGTAAGATTAATCAGGTTGTTAAACATGGCCTGGTTAAACTGTTCATCTTTAGTTCCTACAAAATAAAGTACGCTATGATTAAGATAAGTAAGTCTCATATTGCCCAATTCGGCCATAAAAGTATTGTCGCCTAATATCAATTCATTTACAAACATGTTATACGCTGCATCATTACTACCCGGTTCTGTACCAATAAAAAATTTTACCCCCAATTCCGCCTGTCGTTCAATATGATTTACCAATTCTTCTATTTTATCGTACAATACTTTTATATCATTTTTATTTTTGTACATTCCAGACTGACGATAAAAATCTATTTGCCGCAGTGAACTGTTGATGCTTTCTATATTCCAGATTTCGGTAACTGGTATGGTATTATAGGCTTCAATTACTTTCTTGCTTAACGGAAGAAATTCATCATACCTTGGATCGTCGAGAGAAAACTTTACCTTCTTCAACCTGTCATCGTGGAGTATGGATTTCATCCAGAAATAAAATTTAAATTTAGCCAGCTCCGGAATTTGAAAGTGCACAAAGGGTGGAATATCTTTCATTAATACATACAGGTGTTTTTTTTCAAAACTGTTCATTATCTGAAATTGCTGCAGCACACTTTTAAGATAATCGCCAAATATATCTTCGGATGCGGTATTTGCCCGGCCGGTAAAAATGATGGCATCACTCTGCAGATGCAAAAACTGGTCGAGGGAAACTTTATAATGGCTGCAGAGTTTTTGTAATTCTTCAAAACTAATCTGCTTTTCGCCCCTTATTCGGCGGTAGGCACTGTCGTTGCTGATATTAATCAGTTCCGCCACCTCATCCACCAGCGAAAGGTGCCCGGGCAAAATATCTTTCAGATGCTGAAAGAAACGTTGTTGTACATCTGCTGATTCCATGATAAGTTTTTTTAGTAATAATTGCTTTAGGGGTAAAAGAAATTAGTATTTCCTGCCTGTTAAGATAATCATATTAGCATCTTTTGCAAAAATATTATAGCTGACTGTGGGGTTTATGCTAAAACAGCAGTAGTTACTAAATTTCAAAAGCTGTGAGAATTTATCAATTAGGAATGGCTTTTTCAGCAGTATATTTTTAGGGTAGAATTACAGTTTTTACCATCGGCAGTTTTGTTTTTTAATATTAAATTATTTATCAAAGTAACAAAAACGGATGATGGCGGATATACTGTAAAATTTAAAGATGGTAATAAATGTTTAACCTAAAATTAAAAATCATGAAAAAAACTATTCTTCTCATCGGGGCTATTATTGTATTAACTGCATCCGGCTATAGCCAGGCGGATCCTTCATCTACCAAAATTAATAAAGCCTATTCGGAAAATAATTATTTAATAAAATATAAAAAGCAAAAAACAGCTGCATGGATTTGCCTGGGTGGTGGCGTTGCATTGTGTACAATAGCCGCATTGATTGCCACCCCTAAAGCCACTGAGGATTATATTTCCCTTTTCACTTTTCAGGATACTCAACATGATTATACAACCGAAACTATTTTGACGGTACTGGGCGGGGCCGGAATAACCGCTTCTATCCCCTTGTTTATTGCATCAGCAAAAAACAAACGAAAAGCAAACCTCAGCTTAACCAGTCAAAAAACAGCTTATGGATTACCTGTTGCAACTAATAAGACCATAACCGGAATCAGCTTATCAATACCTCTTTAAAATTATTCTTTTTTCAACCGATTTAAATACAGGGATAGCCGAAAACCTTAAAAAGAGTAGGCATAAACAACAAAACTTAAATTTTATGAAATCAATTAAAACAACACTTACAGTTTTATTATTAGTAATTACTGTAATGCTGGGCATTTCCTGCAAGAAAGAAAATATAACCCCCAAAACTACTCAGGAAAAAGTATTGGGCAAATGGAAAATACAATCTGTTTCCGAAAATTATTTTTTTTCAGGTATGCCGCATGTCAATACTTTTTCGGGTGTTGGAGAGTATGCTGATTTCCGCAATGACGGTAAAGTATATAGCTTTTCTAGAAATAATTATGATACGGCAGCTTATGGAATTATTAGTGATACAAAAATGTGGATTGATTTATCTACTGATATATACACTATTCAAACGCTGACAGACGCAGAACTAAAACTTTATTTAAAAGAAGATATCGCTGCCGGAGAATATACTGAAACCACTTTACAACTTAACAAGTGACCATGTTTAAGTTACCTTAAACTCTTATCAATTTTACTAAACTATCAATTATGAAAAAGATTATTTTTGTAATGCTTACAACCTATATATTTATA
Source organism: Ferruginibacter sp. (assembly GCF_031430955.1). Classification (GTDB taxonomy): domain Bacteria; phylum Bacteroidota; class Bacteroidia; order Chitinophagales; family Chitinophagaceae; genus Ferruginibacter. The sequence goes on along the minus strand of NZ_JANPCM010000367.1, from coordinate 966 downwards.
ACCCCCGCTTTTACCCAAACTAAAAATTATTTAAGTATAGAAACCGGAATTTCATTTTCAGGAATGAGTAACCGGATTAACAATAATATGAAAGCTAATGGCTTTGGGGATAAAATAAATTATGATATTTATCTGTTCTTTTTTTATTTAAGTGGCAGCACACAATATCCCCGGCAGGAAACCAGCAATGGTAACTATAAAATTCGATATGGCTACAACATTAAAAAAAATGCCGGCATTGAGGCAGGTTTTGGCCGTACATACCGAACTGTTGTAAAAGGTGCAGATGGATACGGCAATAATGTAAACCTGCTGAATATAAGCAGTGAATTTTCTACGGCATATGCAGCATACTTATGGAAAAATAAAAAAGGCAACGCAGCAGTTGGTATAGGCCCTGTAGTTTCTATTTGCAAAATAAAACAAGAAACTCCGTACTCCTCTACCCCACTGTCGGAAAAAAAATATTTATTACCGGGTGCAATTTTTACTGGCTACTGGAACTTTTTAAATAAAAAGAGTTGGTTTATGGGCGTACGTTCTGATATGACCATTACTTCATCAGCAAAAACCGCCACGGTAAAAGTTATTAATCCTGATGACAATAATTTCATCTCTGTTTCAAAGGGCACGGGTATTGGCGGGATTATAAACACTGTATCCTTATCTGCAGGGATTAAATTTTAATGAGATACGGGGTTCAAAAAATAGCTCTTATGAAAGCTAATTATTTTATCCATCCAGCCTTTGCTTCATCACTTCATACAATATAATCCCTGTGGCAACAGATACATTTAAACTTTCAAAATCCCCGGCCATGGGGATTTTGAATTGTGCATCACAAATTTTTATCAATGCAGGATAAATTCCTTTGTCTTCGCTGCCCATAATTATTGCAGCAGGCTCTTTTAAATTAATATCGCTGATATTTTTTTCTGCCGTCATTTCGCTGGCATAAACTTTAAT
>NZ_JANPCM010000366.1:0-8016 GCF_031430955.1 Ferruginibacter sp. | reverse complement strand
CTTTGCCGCAGCAAAAATGTTTGGCAGCAAACACAACGATGCCATTGCTGATGAAACCGGTAAAACCATAACCAATCATGCAGGCGGTATTGTTGGCGGCATAACAAATGGTAACGAATTTGTTTTTCGTATTGCTATAAAGCCCACATCATCTACACCAAAGGAACAGGAATCTTTAAACTGGGAAACAAACACGGTTGAAAATTTTTCTATTAAAGGCCGGCATGATCTGTGTATTGCTTTACGTGTGCCTGTAATACTGGAAGCCGTAACCGCTTTTGTACTGGCGGATTTAATGATGCTGGAAAATAAGATTAAAAGAATTTTATGATCAGGCTAACAGCCTCCGGTGATAATTTATCTGGCCCAAATGATACGCTAAATGCGTTGTTAAATGCAACAGCATAAAACCTGTGGTTAATGGTTTGCCAAAAACTTCCAGCGGAAAAAGCTTCTCAAAATCTGCTGCACTTAATTTAGATAAACTTTCTCTTACCACTGTAATAGTATTTTCAATACTTTGTACTAAATTTTTACGTGGAATATTTTTTAAACTGAATTCCTTTTCTCTCTCCCTCACATAACCGGTGTTGCCCAAAATTGCTCCAATAAAATGGTTGAGGTTACCAATTAAATGCAGGCAAAGATTTCCTGCCGAATTGCCGATGCCATCTTTAATAATCCACAACCTTTCTTCATCTTTATATAAATTAATTTCGGTTATTAATTTATTAAGGTCTCTGTCAAAAATTTCTATTAAACTTGCCGTATTCATTTTTTTAATTTTTTTAATTCCAGTTTTTTAAAATCAATATCCAGCAGTTCAAAGTCTTTTGCATTGGGTAAACTGTAGTGCCACCACTCTGTATCTAATGCTTTAAAGCCATACTGCTCCATATATTTTTTAAGTAACAAGCGGTTTTGTAAAATATCTTCCGGCAAATTGGTAAACGCATGGTGGGCAGTATCGCTGAAATTATCAAAGCCGGTACCCATATTTAATTCTTCACCAGTTGCTAAATATATTAATGTAAGGTCAACAGCAACCCCACGGTTATGCCCACTGCCTTTTTTGGGGTCGGCTGCATAGCGGTCGTCCTGCACCGGCAGCCACATTTTTTCTGTAACAGAATAAGGACGGTAAGCATCAAAAATTTTTAAACCCAATCCCATTTCTTTTAATTGCACTTGTATTTTAAATAAAGAGTCTGCTGCAGGTTTTCTTAAATAAGTAGTAGTAATTGCCGGGTATAACTTTTCTTTCATAAAATTATTGTTGCCGGCATAGCGCAAATCTAAAACAATGTTGTGCATACGTTGTTTTAAATCAACCATTTGTTTAACCGGATTTTTTAGTACAGTTCTTTTATATTCAGTTAAAGAATGTATTACCCAAAGCCCATATTTATTTAAAACAGTATCCTGTGCAACTGTAATAACTGATGTTAATAAAAAAACAACAATGAAAATTACCTGCATTTGAAACCTATGTATTATCTTGTTCATATTATTACTTCTAACCAATCCACGAGAAAGCTAAAGTACCCATTAAGTTACCACTTTTTAACCCCTGTATGCAGCACTTTAAAAATCCTTATTTACAAATTACGGTTATTATTCTATGCCTGTTCATTATTTCATGCAATACTGCCAGCACGCCAAAAGATAAACAAATAGTTGCCGACCCCGAACAAATGGATATTAAGGCCAGCGAAAATATTAAAGAGGTTTTGGAATTTGCTTTAAAAAATAATGGTAAAGTTGATGATAGTATCAGTTTAAACCTTGCTGCTGTTGTTGATAATTTTTATGCTTTGGTTAAGTACGAGCCTGTATGGAGCAGTAAAGAAAAATGGCAACCTCTTGCAGATACTTTGTTTGATTTTATTACTAATGCAGAGCTGGAAGGGTTATTTCCCAAAGATTATAATTTCAAAAATTTACAAAAATTAAAAAATAAATTAGATACTGATTCCCTAAAAAGAATGGATGCCGCATTGTGGACAAGGGCCGACCTGATGTTTACTGACGCATTCATGCATATTATAAAAGATTTAAAACACGGCAGGTTACTGCCCGACAGTGTAAGCATTAATAAAGATTCAGCACTGGCAAAAGATTTTTTTGTAAAAAATCTTACTGATTTAATAGAGAAAAAAGAATTTACAGCCTTGTTAAATTCTTTGCAACCTGTAAACAAAGGTTACTGGGATCTTAAAAAAGGAATTAAAATGTTTTTAGACAGTATGGACAGACGAACCTATACTTATGTAACGTATCCTTATAAAAAAGGCGATGTAAAAGATTCGGTGCTTTTTATAAAAATGCTGCAAAAAAGATTAATTGAAAGCGGTGTAATAAATTTTGCTGATAAAATTTCTGACTCCACTAATTTAAGCCACGCTGTAAAAAAATACCAGAAACAGAAAGGATTTAAACAGGATGGATAAATTTCTGCATCTTTAATAAGGGCAATGAACGTAACCGACGCAGAGCGATTTAAAAGAATTGCTATTACATTAGACAGGTATAAACAATTGCCTGCGAAAATGCCCGAAAAATACATCTGGGTCAATTTGCCGGGTTACTATTTATGGGTAGTTCAAAAAGATACTATTGTTTTAGAATCTAAAGTAATTTGCGGTAAGCCCGATACCAGAACACCTTTATTAAACAGCGCCATAACGGATATGGTTACCTATCCTACATGGACAGTGCCTAACAGTATTATTACAAAACAATACCTGCCTAAATTAAAAAATAATCCAGGCTATTTGGCAAGGCTGGGTTTAAAATTGGTAGACAGTAAAGGCGAAACTGTAGATGCATACGGCGTTAACTGGAGTAAGTACACAAAGGGGATACCTTATAAAGTAATGCAGAACAGCGGCGATAATAATGCACTGGGGATTTTTAAATTTAATTTTAATAATCCTTATGCAGTTTATTTGCATGATACCAATCAACGTTATTTATTTAAAAACTCGTCAAGGGCTTTAAGCCATGGTTGTGTACGTGTGCAGGAGTGGGAAAAATTAGCATTTTTCATTGCCCGAAACGATAGTATTAACATCAGCAGCTCAGATACATTAAAGTATAATACCGATTCTATAAAAAACTGGATAGCAAATAAAGAAAAACACCGGATAGATGTAAGAAACAAAATTCCCATTTTTATTCGTTATTTTAGCTGTGAGGGAAAAGACGGGAAAATTAAATTTTATGATGATATCTATGGAGAAGATAAAGTGCTGAGAGAAAAATACTTTGCCAATAAATAAATATTTATTTCAGAAATCCACTTTCTTAATTTTACAGCTGCTGCATGAAATTATTTTTACCAAAGAAAAAAATTATTTTACAATTTTTATTGCTGACAACTTCAGCAATATTTTTTATTAAGCCTGTATATTGTCAGCGTGGCGATAAGCCGGTAAAAGTAAAAACAGTTACTACTAAACGTACATTATACGGGCTGGCAAGTTTTTATCATAACAAATTCAATGGCCGCCGAACAGCTAACGGAGAAATTTTCAGCCAAAAAAAATTAACCTGTGCCTGCAATGTATTGCCATTAGGTACATGGATAAAAGTTACCAATATGCGTAACGGACGCACTGTGGTGGTAAAAACAAACGACAGGTTACATCCCAGGATGAAAAGAATTATTGATCTTACAAGAGCAGCAGCAGTTCAATTAGGTTATGTATCAAATGGTATAACCCGTGTAAAAGTAGAAGTTTTGGGTAAAAAAGCACCTAAACCATAACCGATGCAACAAATCAGGCATAATAAATGTCTGCCGGGGTAATACTTCATTTTAATAATGTGGGTAAATTATTTTACGTTTTGAATGTAAGCCAGTATTTTTGTCGCAACTAAGTAAACTAACAAATATGAAGAAAATCTTATTACCGTTACTAACCATCGGTATGTTTATCACCAGCTTTGGTCAAAATGATTACAAAAAACGTCCGGCCTTAGGCGTGCATTTTATACTGAACGATTTTAAAACAGCCGCAGCTATACGGTCAACCAGTTTATCCAGCGTACTGCAGGCTAAGCAATGGAAACAAACAAAAAATATGGCAGCAGGTCTTGGCCTTAGTTATATTCAGGGTTTAAGTAATAATGTAGATTTTGCAACTACACTTTCCGGTTCTTTTTTAGATTACCCAATTCCCGGCAAAACATCTTCCAGCTCCAGCGAACTTTTATTAGAAGGTGTTGCCACTGCAAATTTTAAATTACTGTCAGACAAATATTGTGTGGTACCATTTATTACTGCGGGTTTGGGTGCATCAAAATATAAGGGCTACTATGCAGCAATTGCTCCAATTGGTTTAGGCATTCAGATAAATCTGTTTGACGAAGCATTTATTTTAATTAACTCTCAATACCGGGTTCCTATTACAGAAAATGCCGCCTATCATTTATACCATAGTGTTGGTATTGCAGGTAATATTGGCAAGCCAAGAGCAGAGCCTGCAGTTGCTGTTGTTTTGCCTCCGGTAATGGAAGCACCAAAAGACAGGGATGGGGATGGTGTTTTAGATACTGATGATAAATGCCCTGATGTAGCAGGACTGGCTTCTTTAATGGGTTGCCCAGATAAAGATGGCGACGGCATTACTGACGCAGATGATAAATGCCCGGATGTTGCAGGGTTGTCAAAATACCAGGGTTGCCCAATACCAGATACCGATGGTGATGGTATTAACGACGAACAGGATAAATGCCTAACTGTAAAAGGTGTGGCACGTTACCAGGGTTGCCCGGTACCGGATACCGATAATGATGGTGTAAACGATGAAGAAGATAAATGCCCTAACGAAGCTGGCCCTGCAACTAATTTTGGTTGCCCCGTTATTGCACAGGCAGTAATTGATAAAATTAATTATGCAGCTAAAAATATTTTCTTTGCAACAGGCAGTGCTAAGTTGTTACCTAAATCATTTAAATCATTAAACGAAGTGGCCACAATTATGGCTGCTGATAAAACTTTAATGCTGGATATAGATGGCCATACAGATAGCCAGGGTAAACCTGATAAAAATCAAACTTTAAGCGAAAACAGGGCCAACGCTGTTAAAGTATATTTAGCCAGCAAAGGTGTTGATGAAAGCAAAATGGCGGCTGCCGGCCACGGACAGGACATGCCCGTTGCTGATAATAAAACTGCTGCAGGCCGTGCTAAAAATCGCCGTGTGGAAATGAAGGCAAGAAATTATTAATTGATTTTATCTTAATAAAAATGCTAAAGCAGGGTTCTATTAATTTGAACCCTGCTTTTTTTATTGGCTATTTGTATAAATGTTTTTTAAAGAAAATAATAATACCCGCCATTAATGTTTTAAAATTGATCAATGATCAAATGACTGTTTAAATATTGACGATTGACCATTCACCATTGCCCATTCACAACCCACAACCAACCAATATGAATTTTTCAACTGCAATCAGCAACGATAGAAAAACTTTTAAGCAAAACCATTTACTTAAAATTTATTTGGCTATTTTTTTTATTTGCTGGATGGTAACTTTTATAAATACTACCAACCGCTCCAATTGGGTTACCGAAAATGTACTGACGGTTATTTTTATTTTCAGTATGATTTTTACATACAAAAAATTTAAGTTTAGCGATTTGAGTTACACACTTTTTTTTGTGTACATACTGCTGCATATTTATGGCGCCGAATATACTTATGCCGAAAACCCTTTTGGTTACTGGTTAAAAGATGTATTGGACTTAAACCGCAATTATTACGACCGCATTGTGCATTTTAGTTTTGGCTTTATGCTGGCTTACCCCATGAGGGATTATTTTAAAAATTATATGCAGTGGCCCGATTGGGTTTGCTGGGTTTTACCGGTTGAAATTACCATGTCGTTCAGTGCAGCTTATGAATTAATTGAATGGCTGGTGGCCGATGTTTTTTACCCCGAAGAAGGTGCTGCATACCTTGGCAGCCAGGGAGATATTTGGGATGCTCAAAAAGATATGGGCATTGCTTTTGCCGGTGCAATACTTTGTATGCTGTTGTTCAGGGTTATAAAGGTGGTGAGGAAGAAATAGAGAAAAATTTTTTAAATAGTTGTATCTATTTATTGGTTTTGCAAATACATGCAATTAGAATCAGTATCAAACTAAATATTGATGCCACAGTCCTTATCATATTTAAGTTGTTCCATTTTACTTCAAAAGCAATTCTTTGCTTTGCAATTTCTGCAAGGGTGGCATTAGTTAAGTTAAATTTATCAAGCGTTTGGTTTAAAGGAATGTTTCCAAGAATTGTTACCGCCATTACCCCGGCTAGATATATAATTGTTGCTGACAGTATAAGATAAAATTTTGCCGTTAATAATTGGTTGTATTGCATGTAACTGCAGATAGGAAGAAGGATTGCAGCGCCAAAAAATGAAATGAAAAATACCGGATTTTGAATTTCTCTGTTAAGGTACTGCATTGCAGAGATATATTCCCTGTCAGTTAATTTGGATAATCCTAATGTTACTGAACAGGACCAACTATAAAATAATCCGGCCATTAAAGCAGTAAACAAAGCAGTAAAAAATAAAATTGTATTGCTGAAATTAAAAATCATCAATTTGACATTTTTATAAATCAATACTCATTGCCGCCACTTGCCTTCTCTTTTTCTTTCTTAATCATTTTCTTTTCTTTTTCATCAAGTGGCCTTATCACTGATGGCAATACAGCTTTAGGCGGCGTTTTTTCATCAGGTTTACTTTTGGCCTTTGTGTTGGTATCCACTGCAGGTTTTTGTATCTCACTTTCTATAGGAACCTTTTCCAAAGGTGTTTCCTCCTTTATTGGCTCATTAATAAAATCGCCTGCATCGCCATTGCCCTGGTCAACTGTTGTGCTGTCGCCCTGCCTGAATAAATCACCCCAGCCTCCGGCATCCCCGGATAATTCCCCGTTAGAAAACGAAGCAGGTTTTTCAAAAGTTTTCATTTTACCATAGCCTAATTTTTTATCTCCATATACCTTACTCATAAAAATGCCCCACTTTGGTGCAGCCATTTCATTGCCGCCGGATGTTGCATAAATTCTTAAAAAAGGGTCATCGCAACCCACCCAGGTACCGGCTAAAAGTTCAGGTGTGTAACCAATAAACCAGCCATCGGCATTATCGTTTGTAGTACCGGTTTTACCTGCCATTTCAACTGGTATATTATAACTGTTAAGCGAACGTGCTGTACCAAATTTTACCACACCCTGCATTAACTGCACCATGGTAAAAGCAGATGCTTCACTCATTACCTGCTTAGATTCAGGCACGAACTCTTTTAAAATATTGCCACTTTTATCTTCAATTCGGGTTACTAAAATAGGTTCGGTAGTTAAACTTTTATTAGGAAACATCGTGTAAGCCTGCAGCATTTCCAGCATAGGAATTTCAGCAGCACCCAATGCAAGAGAAGTGTAGGGCGGGAGTTTTGATTTAATACCAGCGCTGGTTGCAAATTCTATTACTCTTTTTACACCTACCAGGTTGGTTATTCTTACTGCGGCCGCATTTTTTGAAAACGCAAGACAGTTAGCCATGGTGCCACCACCGCCAAAATATTTCATCTCGCCACCATACTGTACAGATCCGCCGGGAATTTCTGTTGCCGGCGTGTAGCCTGCATCCTGCACTGCTAAAGAATAAATTAATGGCTTAATGGTTGAGCCTACCTGTCTTTTAGTAGTGATATGATCGAACTTAAACCATTTATAATCTATACCGCCAACCCAGCATTTTACTTCGCCTGTTTTAGGATCCATCGCAGCAAATGAAGTTTGCAATAATTGCTTATGGTATTTTATAGAATCATAAGGCGTCATGGTAGTATCCTTTTCCCTTTTTGCATTCCATGCAAATACTTTCATCTTTACAGGAATAAAAAAAGTTTTTTTAATGTCGGCTTCTTTCATTTTTTCTTCCGATAAATTCTTCCAGAGGTCAGTGTTTTTCATTGATGCTTCTTTCGTAGGTTCGTGGG
>NZ_JANPCM010000365.1:0-9191 GCF_031430955.1 Ferruginibacter sp. | reverse complement strand
CTTCTTTCCTGCCGTCCTGCAATTTTGCACCTAAAGAATTAGGTTCGCAATAACCTGTCATTAAAATAGTATTGCGGCTGCTTTCTATATTATTACTGATGTGGTGTTTCACCCTTCCGGCTTCAGCCATACCACTTGCGGAAATTACAACAAAAGGTCCGTTTCTAAAATTCAGCATCTTCGATTCATCAACCGATTTTACAAACTTCAATCCTTTAAATCCAAAAGGATTGTTATCACTTTGTAAAATTTTTTGAATGGTACTGTTAAAATATTGCGGATAATGTTTTACAATTTCTGTTGCTTTTACACTCAGCGGACTGTCAACAAAATAAGGCACGTCGGGTAACCTTCCTTCCAGTTCTAATTGATTTAATGCAAACAATATTTCCTGAGTACGGCCTACACTAAAGGCCGCCATAATTAATTTCCCTTTTTTTTGTATGCAGGCTTTTTCAATCCATTCTAAAATTTGGTCGGGGGTGGTACTGGCATTATTATGCAGGCTGTTACCATAAGTAGATTCTAATAAAATATAATCGGCTTGTGAAAATTCCGCAGGCGATTTTAAAATTACATCTCTGTACCTGCCCACATCACCACTGAAAGTTAGTCTTGTTATTTTACCGGCTTCTTTAATTTTTAAATGCACCGCAGCACTGCCAATAATATGGCCTGCATCGGTGTACATTACTTCTATATGCTCATCAACAGTAAACCAATTATCATATTCTACCGGCACAAAATATTCCGCTGCTTCAAGGGCCTGCTCGGTAGTGTACAAAGGTTTTAAATAGGGTAAGCCTTCCTGTGCCCTTCTTTTATTTTCGTATTTAATATCATTTTCCTGAATGCCGGCACTGTCTTCCATTAACACTGCAGCCAGTTCTTTAGTGGCAGGGGTACAATAAATTTTCCCTTTAAACCCATCGGCAACTAATTTGGGTATCAATCCGCAATGATCAATATGTGCATGCGAAAGTATTAATGCAGTTACAGTTGTTGCATCAAAACCAAAACTGCGGTTCATGGCATTGGTCTCTTTGCCCATTCCCTGAAACATACCGCAATCCAGTAAATATTTATTGCCGTTATTTAAAGTAAGTAAATGTTTACTTCCTGTAACTGTACGGGCTGCGCCGTGGAATCCTATTTTCATAGTAATGCTTTTATAATTTCACCTGATAACGGGAAGATACAAAATATAATTTATGAAACTATTAATATAGAATAATAACAGGAAAGCAGGCAGGCTTTACCATTATTATTTAAGATTTTAAATTTTTTACTGCCTAAAACTTTTATAAATTTCGTGAGCATTAAATTTTTGAAATATCTTAAATGTATTTTCTAAGGTAAAATGGAATCCAGATTTAAGGAAACTTGCAAACAAAGTAATTTTTACTTTATTTTTTTAAAGAATTCCTTATGCTAAAGATATTTAGCATGTTTGTTTTAACCGGTATAAATATATTTGTCTACCCACTTTAAGTGAAGGCTTATCCGCCTTTTTTGTAAATGATAATACCAAAGCCTTACTTTCTTATATTCTGTATTTGTTATCATGCCATCTCATTTTTATTCTGGTTTAAGTTTTGCAAAAAAAATAGTTAAGGAAATCTTATCCAGATAAGGTACTTTGCCTGAAATATTTTTAACCCCTGAGTCTGGGTATATAATTTTTAGTTTTAAAATTGTGCAGAGTTTCATAAAATTTTCAGCCATTAATTTTAACTTCAAATACCAAATCATTTTTCTTTTCGTTATTAATTAACATACTGTTGATAAATTAAACTGGTATCTATCGGTTGTTATTCGTTAAATTTGAAAAGCAAGTGTTAGAAGTACCAACGCAAATTTTTTTGTTAACAAAGTGCTGCTATGTTTGATTGAGTTTTTACAACAACAGAAACAGTGCGTAAAACTGAAAACCATTGACAGAAACGATCATCAACCTTGAAACCGTTAACCCCATTGAATTTTTTGGCGTAAACAACGGAAAGTTAGACATCTTAAAAAAGAAATTCCCTCTCGTAAAAATTCTCAGCCGCGGCACACAAATTAAATTAAGCGGCGCCCCCGAACAAATTGAAGGAGCAAAAGAAAAAATCGATCTGGTACTGCAGTACCTGGAACGTAACGGCCACATGAGCGCAAATTATTTTGAACAAATTTTAGGCGGCGATGATGAAAAGGTTATTGATAATTTTATGGACCGTAACCCAAATGATGTATTGGTGTTTGGCCCCAATGGCAAAACGGTAAGGGCACGTACCGCTAACCAAAAAAGAATGGTGGAAGCCTGCGATAAAAATGATATTTTATTTGCCATCGGCCCCGCCGGTACAGGTAAAACTTATACTGCTGTTGCTTTGGCGGTAAGGGCATTAAAAAACAAATCAGTTAAAAAAATTATTTTAACAAGGCCTGCGGTAGAGGCTGGCGAAAGCCTTGGTTTTTTACCCGGCGATTTAAAAGAAAAAATTGATCCGTACTTAAGGCCATTGTACGATGCACTGGATGACATGATACCTGCAGATAAATTGGGTTATTACATGACCACACGTACAATTGAAATTGCGCCGCTGGCGTACATGAGAGGCCGTACACTGGATAATGCTTTTATTATTTTAGATGAAGCACAAAACACTAACGACCTGCAGATAAAAATGTTTTTAACACGTATTGGCCCCAATGCAAAAGCCATTATTACCGGCGACCCTACACAAATTGATTTGCCTAAGAATCAACAAAGCGGTTTGTTTAAAGCCACCCGTATTTTAAAAAATATAGAAGGCATTGCACATATCGAACTGGATGAAGAAGATGTGGTAAGGCACCGTTTGGTTAAATCAATTATTAAGGCGTATAATAAAGATGATGTTAGAATAACTGATGAAAATAAAAAGTAGTTAGTAGCTTTGGCTAAATGACTTTTTTAAGAAATACTAACCCGACCTATATAATGGGGTGGCTTATGTGCTGCCTCATTTTTTTTTAAAATAGGTGAACAATTATTGTTTTAATATTGAATATATTGTAATACTTTTAAAGAAAAAATATGAAAAAGATTTTCATTTTAACCTCCGTAATAGTTTTATTATTTGGCTGCAGCGGTACGCCAGGCAGTCCAAAAGCTACAGTAATTTCTTTTATTGAAGCAATGAAAAAAGGCGACATGGAAACTATAAAAAAATTAATTACAAAGTCTGATGCCTCAATGTTGTCGATGGCAGAAAGTATGGGACAATTGTTTGGCCAGGATAAAAACATGCAGGATAAGATGAAAAATGAGTTTATTGAAAAATCTAAAAAAGTAAGTTTTAATATTAAAGATGAAAAAGTAGAAGGTGACAATGCTGAAGTAAATGTTGAAATTACTGACGGAAACAAAACTACTACCCAGCCTTTTAAATTATTAAAGGAAGATGGTAGTTGGAAAGTATCATTAATATCTACCGGTTTAAATATGGCCAATAATAATGATGATATGAATAATACAAACATAAATGTAGCAGACAGTATCAATAAAGCCATGGGAGAACTTAAAAACCTTAATACAGATACACTTCAAAAAATAATGAATGAAAACCAGGATAAAGTAAAAGAGATAATGAAAAAAAATCCGGATGCGATGAAAAAACTGGAAGAAGCCTTAAAAAAGAACAGTCAATAAAAATACTAACCCTGTTTATATACAAAGCATCCTGAAAATTCAGGGTGCTTTTTTATTTTTGCTTAACCCAAAGATGTTTAACTTTAATTATGATTAAAAAACTGGTTTATACAATTACCGTTGCCGTAACAATTTTTTCCTGCACCGATGCGGTTAAAAAAAATCCGGTTACCAATAGCGAGGTTGCCACTACTTTTATAAGGGCAGTGCTGGATAATGATTTTAAAACAGCAAAGCAGTATTTACTTAATGATGAAACCAACCAGCAGTATTTTGAAAGTTTTCAGCACCAGTACCAGTTAAAAAACGAAACCGAACTTTCAAAATATAAAAATGCTGACATTATCATTAATTCTTTAGAGCCACAGAACGACACCACAACAATAGTTGATTACAGCAACAGTTATAAAAAAGAAATGAAGAATAAACTTAAGCTGATACGCAGCAGTGGCAAATGGCTGGTAGATTTAAAATATACTTTTGCAGAAAATCAATAACCAATAATGTTTAAAAATTTTCTTTTAGTGGGTTTGGGTGGTGCACTTGGTTCTATGCTTCGTTATGCTTTTTATCTTGCTATAACTGTAAAACAATTTCCTTTAGCCACTTTTGCAGTAAATATTATTGGCAGTTTTATTATTGGTGCAGTGCTGGCTTTAAGTTTAAAAGACGATTTATTTTTAAACAACTGGAAATTATTTATAGCTACAGGCATTTGCGGCGGCTTTACTACCTTCTCCGCTTTTTCGCTGGAGAATATTACACTGTTACAAAACGAAAAATATTTTATTGCACTGGTATATATTGTTTCAAGTATTGTGCTGGGTATTGCTGCAGCATGGCTTGGCTTTATGGCAGCAGGCAGTAAATAACAAATAATAATTGAAATTATAAATCCTAAAAATTCGGAAAAATTTAAAATCGAAAATATGTATGTACTTCATCCATGGCATGGTGCTCATTACGGCGATAAATCTCCGCAAATTGTAAACGGCTTAATCGAAATACCACAGGGCAGCCGTGCTAAATACGAGATCGATAAAAAAACTGGGTTGTTAAAACTCGACAGGGTAATTTATTCTTCTTTCCACTACCCTGTTAACTATGGTTTTATTCCGCAAACATTGGGAGAAGATGGCGATCCGCTGGATATTTTAGTAATGTGCAGCGAAAGTATTCAATCGCTTTGTTTGGTGGAAGCTACTGTTATTGGCAATATGCAAATGATTGATAACGGCGAAAAAGATGATAAAATAATTGCTGTGGCTACCAAAGACCCCGGTGTAAATTATATTACCGATGTGCATGAATTACCCAAACATTTTATTGCTGTACTGAGAAATTATTTTGAAAATTATAAAGTACTTGAAAACAAAGTGGTGGAAATAGATGAGTTTCAAAATAAAAATGCCGCTTATAAAGTTATTGAAGAGTCAATCGTTCTTTATAAAAAAAGTTTTCCTAAATGATCATTAAAAAGAAAGAAATGGATATACAAACTATTCTCATCATTATACTGGTAGGGATAGCCGCCGGTATTTTAGGCGGTCTTGTGGGTGTTGGTGGTGGCATTATTATAGTACCTGCATTGGTTTATTTTATTGGCTTCAGTCAAAAAACAGCACAAGGCACTTCGCTTGGTTTAATAATGCTGCCGGTAGGTATTTTTGGTGTGCTGCAATATTACAAACAGGGCCATGTAGATTTTAAAGTGGTGGGCATGCTTGCCATTGGCTTTTTAGCAGGCAGTTATTTCGGCAGCAGGTTTGCATTAAGCCTGCCACAGGAAACTGTTAAAAAAATATTTGCAGGCCTTATGATTATAATAGCAGTGAAAATGATTTTTTTTGATAAAGAGAAAAAAGAAAATGATCATTCCAACAGCAAACAAAGTTTTGTAGAAAATACTGTTGCAGGCAACGACAGTTAAATAAATATTTAATCCTCCATTCAAAAAAATCTTTTTATAATCCGCAACTGATGCGTTCGCTCGCCCGTTTCTGCATTTACTATTCCCTGGTTATCTATTTTATCAACTCTTACTTTACCCGATGCATGAATAATTTCGTGGCTGTTTAATAAAATGCCCACATGAACGATCTTCCCCTCTTCGTCATCAAAAAAAGCAAGATCGCCACACTGGCCTTCCTGTAAAAAATCTACTGCTTCTCCCTGTGTTACCTGCAGATCTGCATCACGTAATAAAAAAATATTTAAAAATTTATACACGGCTTGCGCAAAGCCACTGCAGTCAATTCCAAAAACAGAACGGCCGCCCCATAAATAAGGAGTGTTTAAAAATTTAAAAGCAATTTTTTGTATTGATGCAACATCATGTTTTATCTCTCCGGCAATTATTTTATTGCCTGTAAACTGTATTGAATCATTTTTTAAATTTATTAAACTCCCCAATGGAATTTGCATTAAGCTGTTATTAAAACTTATCTCGTTTACCCAGTCTGCAGTTAAAATAATATCCTCACTGTAATATTCTTCCATCGTAATTTTCTGTACATGTACTGGCTGGCACCAGCCCTCGTAACCATCGGCTTTGCAACTAATGTTAACCCATCCTTTTGTATCTGCATCATTTATAATACAGCATTCTCCAAATAATAACTGGCTTACCATTTCGCTTTTATGATCGGCATCAATACGAATGGGCGACACAGGTACACAGCAAACGGCATAATTCATAAATCAATTTTAAATTTATCTAAATTATGGAATTTCATTTATGTTTACATCTTTATAACACAAAACTTACCGTAACCAATTTTGAGCCACGGCAAATACCAACATATTGATGATACCGAATTGCTGCAGCGATTTTATGCAGATAAGGATAATGAATGGCTGGGCATTTTACTCCAACGCTACACTATGCTGTTGCTGGGTGTATGCATGAAATATTTAAAAAATGAAGAAGAAGCAAAAGATGCCGTACAGCAGGTTTTTTTAAAAGCCATTAACGAACTGCACAAATACAAAGTAGATTATTTTAAAAGCTGGGTGTACATGGTGGCAAAAAATCACTGCCTGATGAAGCTGAGGGATAAAGGCAAATATACCGCCGAAATAAACGAACAGTTAATGGCCACACCTGATGAAACCGTTGATAAAAATAATTACATTGAAAAAGATAAAGCCCTTACCGCCATGGCGCAGGCTTTAACGCAATTGAACAAAGAGCAGCAACTATGTGTAACTTTGTTTTACTTAGAGAAAAAGAGTTACCACGAAATTACAGAGCAAACAAATTTTTCGCTGCTGCAGGTAAAAAGCCATATTCAAAACGGGAAGCGGAATTTAAAACTTTTGATGGAGAGAAAATAATGAGCAATAGGCAATTAACAATAGGCAATAGGCAAAATAAAAACAATTACTAATGACAATCTTCCATGAGCGATGATTTAAAAAATATATTAAACAACAGCAATAAAGATATTGATAACCAAAAGCTGATGGATTACCTCAGCAAGCAATTATCAAAACAGGACAGTCATGATTTGGAAAAAATGATGGCAGATGATGAATTTATGAACGATGCGGTGGAAGGATTGGAACAATTCAGCAATGTAAAAAAATTACCACTTTCGGTAGAGCAACTAAACAGGGAACTGCAAAAACAAATAGCAAAAAAGAAAAACCGCAAAGAAAAACGTAAAATTAAAGATCAGCCCTGGGTGTATTTTACCATAATACTTTTGCTGATACTTACTATTATTTGTTACTTGATCATTAAAAAACGCATGGAAAATAAAGTGCCTGCTGTTAAAACTGTATCCTCATTAATAATAAATTAAAAGAGTGTAATCAATTTATAATTTCTCTTACCAAACAAATACTGCAAAGTTGGACATTGAACATTGAGCATTGATTATTGAACATTACTCTTCCCTAAAAAAAATCTCTGCAAAAAAAATAAAAACTAATTATTGAACATTACTGATTACACTTAAAAAATTATACAGTAGACAAAACCATTATGCATTCAACGGCACATGTATAGCCACCAGCGTTCCCTTACCAGGAAACGAATCAAAATCAACCGTGCCTTTTAAATATTCAATTCTTGTTTTAATATTTTTCAGGCCAATGCCATCTGCTTTTGCTTTTTCTGCAACCGCAAAACCTTTACCATTATCTTCAATTGTAGCCGCAATTCCATCGGTATCTTTTATTAAAGAAATATCCAGCTGGTTGGCGCCGCTGTGTTTAATTACATTGTTTACACATTCCTGAATTACACGGTACAATACGGTTTCCACATTACTGTCTAATCTTTCATTCAATCCTTCGCTGTATAAATTTACTTTTAAAACACGGTTGTCAATCTTATCAATAAATTCTTTTACGGCGCTGCTTAAACC
This sequence comes from Ferruginibacter sp., assembly GCF_031430955.1. Taxonomy (GTDB): domain Bacteria; phylum Bacteroidota; class Bacteroidia; order Chitinophagales; family Chitinophagaceae; genus Ferruginibacter. Next base: position 1,142 of record NZ_JANPCM010000365.1, on the reverse strand, counting down.
ACTTTTTAACAAGGCATTCGGCATCATATTATGGCTTACCGTTCTTACTTCCTTACAACTTTCATCTACAAGGTTTACAATTTTTTCAAAAGCAATTTTATCCTCGTTATTACCAAAATTCAGGCGGCTTTCAATGCTTGATAAATTCATTTTAGCGGCACTCATAATTTGTCCCACACCATCATGCAAATCTCCGGCTATACGTTTGCGTTCATTTTCTTCTGCTTCAATTACCGCTTTGGTGGCCATGTCCTGCTGCAGCATAATTTCCGACTGCAACTTTTTTGCCTGTTGTAATTTATTGCTGCGGTAAAAAGAAAAACCGAGCAAACCACCTAACAACAGCAATCCCGCTGCACCGCCAATCCAGTAATTCTTTTTTGTTAATTGAAATTGCTGTTGCTGAATTTTTTGTTCTTTTTTTGCGGTTTCATATTTTGCAGAAAGCTCGGAAATGTTTTTTTGTACTTCCATATTCATCGTAGAATCTTTTAAAACTGTTAATTTTCCTGAAACATCTTCAGCTTTTTCCAAATCTCCTTTTGCAGTATAATAAGTAACCAATGAGTTCAAGACATTAATTTTTTCTTTTAAAAAATTCCCATCTTCAGCAATAGCAAAAGCCGAATCAAGGTAAGGCTTCGCATTATCAAATTGTTTCATCTTCATCAACAAAACGCCAATGTCGGTATAATCTATTATCATACCATACTTATCTTCAAATGCTTTATCAATAGGCAGTGATTGATAAAAATAATTTAGTGCAGCTGAGTATTTTTTTTTACTGCTGTTTACTTCACCAAGATTACTTAAAACTATTACCAAGGCATTACTATCACCCGACTGCCGGGCAACCGGCAGCGCCAAATTTAAATAATACAATGCAGAATCGTAGTTTGCTTTTTCCATATAAACCGTACCAATATTACTGGTAAGCATTGCAATACTTTTTAATTGTTTTGCCTTTTTTGCATATTCCAAAGAGCGGCGGTAATAAGAAAGCGCCTCTTCGTAACGACGGTTATTTTTATATACAATACCAATATCGTTTAAGGTGATACTCATTCCATAATCATCACCATATTTTTCTTTAATTGCCAGTGCCTGTAAATGGTATTTAATCGCCTCTTCGTATTGGCCAC
>NZ_JANPCM010000364.1:0-2013 GCF_031430955.1 Ferruginibacter sp. | reverse complement strand
AATATCGGGCAGCTTGGTTTTAATTTGAAGTTCTGTTTTGCAGGTGTTTTTAAGAACCCAGCTTTGCAGGCATAAGATTATTAAACGGTTGTACTGACGGATGAATTTGCTGTATAATTTCTGGTGATACATTAAATAACTCATCTGCTTTATTTTCCGAAATGTTCATTTGCCTGTTAATATACGGTGCTGCATAATCATCAAACTGCATGGCTCAAGTTTCACATGTTTATAAAGAAAAATTTTGAAGAGTTTGAATTGGGTTACACCCGTTGTACAAAAGAGCGAACTGTTACTGCTGCAGATTTAGATTTTCATGCAAAAGAATCAGGCGATTATTTTCCGCACCACATGGATGAAGAATGGTGTAAAACACAACCTTTTAAAAAACGTATAGCCCACGGCACATTAATTTTTACACTGGCAATTGGATTAACAGCCGATTTTGTAAACGAAGCTGCAATGACTTACGGCTACGACAGGTTGCGTTTTCTTAAGCCCGTTTTTATTGGGGATACTTTAAAAGTTACCGTAACAATTAAAGATAAAAAAGATCATAAAAAACCGGTCTATGGTTTAGCAACAGAAATGGTGGAAACTTTTAATCAGCACAACGAATTGGTAATGGTTTGCGAACACATTTTGTTAGTGAATAAAAAAGAAGTGTAAACAACAATGGCTGCAATTATTTTAAAAGGTATAACATGGGGGCACAGCAGGGGAATTACACCATTGCTTGCCGCATCGCAGCGCTATAACGAATTGCACCCGGATGCAGAAATACAATGGACAAAAAGAACTTTGCAGGAGTTTGCAGATTTTCCAATTGAAAAATTAACTGAACAATACGATTTATTAATTATCGATCATCCGTGGGTGGGTTGTGCAGCTGCCACTAATTGTGTATTGCCCCTGGATGAATATTTACCAGCAGCATATCTACAGGATCAATTAGAAAATTCTGTGGGCCATTCTCACGAAAGTTATAATTATAACAATAAACAATGGGCATTGGCTATTGACGCAGCCACACCTGCTGCAAGCTGCAGAAAAGATTTACTCGATAAAAATAATATCACTGTTCCTGCAACGTGGCAGGATGTAATTGATCTAGCAAAAAAAGGAAAAGTAGCAGTGCCGGCAATACCCATTGATCTGTTAATGAACTTTTATACTTTTTGTGTTGCACATGGTAAAAAGCCTTTTCAAAATAAGGAAGAAGTTATTGATGAGCAAACAGGAATGCATGCCATTGAAACTATGAAGGAATTATATTCTTTAACAGATAAAAAAATGTTTACCTGCAACCCCATTGCTGTTGCAGAGTTAATGAGTACCTCAGATGATTTCTGGTATTGCCCCTTTGCTTATTGTTATTCTAATTATTCAAGAAAAGGGTATGCAAAAAATGTATTGCAATATTATGATGTGGTTTCTTTTAACGGAAAAAAATTACAAACAACTATTGGAGGAACAGGGTTATCCATATCAGCATTTAGTAAACATAAAGCTATAGCGGTTGATTTTGCTCAATGGCTCGTATCAGGCGAAATGCAACAAACATTTTATGTACAGCATGGCGGGCAACCGGGGCACCGCAAAGCATGGCTTAATGCAGACACCAATCATCTTACCAATAATTTTTTTAAAAATGTTTTACCGGTAATGGATAACAGTTATGTACGGCCGAGGTATAATAGTTATTTACATTTTCAGGATAATGCAGGTTTGCCTTTGCAAAAATGCATTATGCAAAATTTAAATGCTGTTACTGCATTACAGGAAATAAATAAAATTTATCAGCAAAGCCTTATTCACCAAAAAACAACTATTGCTGTATGATGGATTTGCCATTACAAGGATTAACAGTGCTGGAGTTCAGTCAATATCTTTCCGGGCCTTCGGCAGGTTTGCGTTTGGCTGATTTAGGTGCAAGGGTTATTAAAATTGAAAGGCCGCATAAAGGTGATGCCGGCCGAAAACTGGCTATTAAAAATTTATGGGTAGATGATA
>NZ_JANPCM010000363.1:0-13878 GCF_031430955.1 Ferruginibacter sp. | reverse complement strand
CCTACAGCTTTAATTTATTTAAGCCTTTGCATTTTTGCAAAGGCTTTTTTTTGCTCCTTAATGGCAGCGACCCTCTTGTCTCGAGGGTGAGGATAACAGGATAAACGCAGCATAGAGCCGTATTAGTAGCAATACTGATGCGACCGGGGTCGACCACCGAACTTTGTATCCCGATGAATCGGGACTAACTGCCTCGTGGAGGTTCGATCCCTCCCCCTACAGCATTTATTTATTCAAGCCTCTGCATTTTTTGCAGAGGCTTTTTTTTGCTCCTTAATCGCAGCCATTCCCAGTATTAAATTCCGAAGATTACATTTCACCTTATAATAAAAAAATCAAAGTATATAATGCGCTAACAGTTCTATTTTACATCAGCAGCTTCGATTTTAGTTTGCCGCTGTTTTGCAATGCATTAACTTTGCGCCTCACTCCTAATCATGAGCGACGAAATTAAACACGAATGCGGCCTGGCTTTTATTCGCCTCCGCAAGCCCTTCAGTCATTTTCAACAAAAATATGGTACGGTAATGTATGGCCTTAATAAGCTGTACCTGCTTATGGAAAAACAACATAACCGTGGCCAGGATGGTGCAGGTGTTGCTTCTGTAAAATTAAATACCGAACCTGGCTACCCTTTTTTACACCGCCTGCGTAGTTGTGCCAACCAGCCCATTGCCGATATTTTTAGCCAGATAGGAAAAGAAATTACAGAAATTGAAAAACATCAACCCGATATTAAAAATCATCCGGGGCTGATGAAAGGCCACGTAAATTTTTTAGGAGAAGTTTTACTGGGGCATTTAAGATATGGTACACAGGGAAAAAATAACGCAGAGTTTTGTCACCCTTTTATAAAACGCCACACCATACCTGCAAGAAATTTGGCACTGGCCGGAAATTTTAATTTAGTTAATACCGAAGAATTATTCGGGCTGGTAAATATTGATCCCGGTGAATTTCAACGCCAGAGTGATCTTGCTGCCATGATGGAAGTAGTGCATCATTTTATTGTAAAAGCAGATGAAGCATTTCCGGGTCATATGGATATTGCTAAAGTTTTAAAAAAGGCGGTGCCGTTATTTGACGGTGGTTTTAATTTTAGCGGATTAATTGGCAATGGCGATGCATTTGTAATGAGAGATGCACATGGCATCCGGCCATCTTACTATTATATAAATGATGATGTAATTGTTGCAGCAAGCGAAAGGGCTGCTATACGAACTGCTTTTAATGTTGGCGAAAATGAAGTGCAGGAATTAATGCCCGGCAATGCATTAATTGTAAAAGCAGATGGCAGTTATACCATTGAAGAAATTTTAGAACCTAAGGAAAGAAAGGCGTGCAGTTTTGAACGCATTTATTTCAGCCGAGGCAGCGATGAAAAAATCTACAGGGAAAGAATTGCATTAGGTTATAATTTAAGCGATGTTATTTTAAAAGTTATTAAGTACGATTTAAAAAATACTATTTTCTCTTTTATACCCAATACAGCCGAAACTGCTTTTTATGGTTTATTAAAAGGTGCAGAAGATTATTTAAACAAAATTAAAATAGAACGTATTGCCAGCTGGGGAAAAGATTTTGATGAAGAGCAATTAACCGAAATGATAACCCGTAAGATACGGTTTGAAAAAATTGCTATTAAAGATGTTAAGCTGCGTACTTTTATTACTGAGGACAGCAGCCGCAACGAAATGGTGCAGCACGTGTATGATATTACTTACGGCACCGTTAAAAAAAATGAAGATACACTGGTGGTTATTGATGACAGCATAGTAAGAGGTACTACACTAAGAGAAAGTATTATAAGAATGCTGAGCCGCCTGCAGCCAAAAAAAATAATTATAGTTTCTTCGGCTCCGCAAATACGCTATCCCGATTGCTATGGTATTGATATGAGCAAGCTGGGAGATTTTATTGCTTTTAGAGCGGCAATTGAATTACTGCATGATACTAAGCAGGAAAATATTTTAACTGATACTTTAGAAAGATGTAAAGAGCTGCAGCGCAATAATCAATTGCATACCGAAAATGCAGTTCGTGAAATTTATAAGCCATTCGCATTAAAAGAAATGAGCAAAAAAATTGCAGAACTTATTACACCAAAAGATTTAGACATCCCTATACAGGTTATTTACCAAACTATTGAAAGTTTGCATGAAGCCTGCCCCACCAACACCGGCGATTGGTATTTTACCGGTAACTATCCCACACCGGGCGGCAACAGGGTTTGCAATAAAGCATTTATGAATTATATGGAAGGAAAAAATGTGAGAGGTTATTAACGCAGGAATGCGTCTTGCGTTATAGCCTGCTGCTGTGGTGGAATTTATAACGTCCAGCCCGGAACTGCAGCCTAATTTAAAAACTGAAATTAAAGTTAACAACAAAAAGCTGACCAATTAACGTTGAGCCCGGACTGCTGCTGATAGCAACAAAAAGATGAGGATTTATTTGTCAGCCAGCATAGCAGCAAACCCCATGTAAGCGGTAGTTTTATTGTTTGGTAGTTATGACAACCACTCCATAAACTCTTTTAATGCCGTATCTTTTATATGCTTCAAGCCCTCTTACAATTTCAATAGTACAGTTGTCTTTGTTAACGCCTTTCAATTTTTTTTGCAGTGCCTTATTTGTACTTGGATTTTTTTTGATGAGGCCGTAACCATCTGTCACACCTACGTCCTGAATAAAAATTTTCCCGTCAACTATATAAGCTACATCCGGATTGTCGCCAAAGTCCTTTTGTCTTACGTAAATAAGTGATTTGCTGTAGTCAATAAAGCCACCGTCAATTTTGGTCAGTCTAATAACAGGTTTAATAAAATAGTTAAGCCCAAACGCATTTAATGATAAACTGTCTTGCTTAGTTAGAAGTCCTGGTAAAATCTCAATAGTCGTTTCTGTTTTTGTATATTTAAATGCCATCGTTAATCGGCCGCCCATATGTCGAGGTACGTTACTTAACTCGACAGTAGAGTCGCTTAGAAATCTCAGTCTGCAATTCAAAGTACTGTCACTGGTAATGCTAACATAGTAATCGCCTAATTTTTGTCCAAGGGAAAGTGTCGAAATAAAGATTGACAAAAGTAATAAGATGGAACGTCTTGTCATTATTGTTTTAAGTCATGATGCTACGGTGACCGTCATTGCATAAGGTTTCCGGGAAATTACCGCCTTGCGCCGCATTGTGTTTCGAACATGCCGCAAGGCACCTTCCTACCGAAATATTTCATTCAATAAACCGGCCAGCCTTACGCCACCTTTTAATAATTGATTGTTTAATATATCAACATATTTAAAATTATAAGCGTACTCTAATTTTTGATTTGGCGTTTTTATATCTCCGTAAATTTTATCTGCAATCTGGTACGATTCAAACAGCCATTCGGAAAGTGGCTGTTGCTGTAAACTATTGCGTTGCTCTTTATTTGTAAAATTAATGACCGTTGCATATTCTGTATAACTCAATTGCTGAAAATTTATTAAATGAGTATCCCACAGCGTATGCAAATTTGTAGAATCTCTAAACCATAAAACTCTTATTCTGTTACCGCCTAAATCTTCAAGCCGGCCCACATGCAGTGGCTGGTGTATGTCGCCAATAATATGTATCAGCAACCGCAGGTAAAGTATTTTTTTATCTTTTTCTAAATTTTTATTTTTTAATTCGGCAACTAAAAAATTTATTTTGGTGTAAGCGTCTGTTGCAGTATCGGTAGCTAAAAATACTTTTACGCTGTCATAACTAAGCCCGCTTTTTAAATTTATGTAATGCCAGTTAGATAAATAATTGTAAGAGGGGTCAGATTTTATAAAGTCGGGCCAGTTGCTTGCCATTGCTACAGACTCTGTTCCTAAAATTTCTGCAATTGCTTTTTTTGTACTCTTGGTAAGATAACTATCTGCTATTTGCCCAATTATACGATGTCCCAATACTCCCCATGCCATGCTGGTAAAAGGCAGGTAAAAGAAAACGCAAAAAAGTATTATTTTTTTAACCCTTAATAATTTCATTGTATAATAATTTATTCTCAAAGTTATATTTTATGCTGATGATTACAATAATTATAAAAGTCAATTTCTAAAGAATAATAGTTTATTTATTCTATTACTTCAAATAACAACAGCTGTGCTTTTTCCAAAGGAGAAAAATTGTTATCGGCAACAAAAACCAACGTTTTGTGGCCATTAGCTAATCTTGGCCCAAAAGTTACTCCTTCAATATTATCAGTATATATTCCCAGGCTATCCATATTCAATAATAGTTTTTTTGATACGGGTATAAAATTAGTTTGCTCTTTAAGCGATGCAACGTCTTTTATATTTGTCGCATTTTCAAGTTGTGCAATAAATAATTTTATGGTGCAGGCCAGCCGCCCTGTGGAAAAAGATCTTTCGATTACCAACAATTTATTTTTACCTATGCTTAAAATATCCGGCACACCATTTACTTTAAATGCAGTAACAGGATTTGGAGCATAAGCAACTGGCTCTAATTTATAAGCATATTGTGCTGTATTGGTTTTACTTGCAACATCAAATTTTAAAATTCGTATAAAAGTAGTATCGTCTTCAACAGCAGCACGCTGGCCATCCTCATACAAAGGCTCTTCTACGTTTACATAAAGTGTTTTATAATTATCTGCAAAACTCATTCCTTCCAGCACACCATTTTGCCGGGGGCCTTTTTCTGTTGCATGCATGGTAAGGTTAGCGGGTAATTGAAAATTATTTTTAAATTTTCCTTTTGCAGTTACAGCAATTACCGACGGATTTTCCAGTACCGTATCGGTTGCCCTTACAATCCTTTCCCCCTCGCTGCTCCATACCAATTGTTTTGTAACAGGATTATAACGTATTGCTTCGGGGTCGGCCGTATGCAAAGCATCTTGCTTATTATTTGGGTAAACTGTGTTATTGGGTTGCAGCATATTTACAACTCCTGTAAAACGCATGCTGCCGATACCTTTTGCAGTTATAAAAATTTTAGCTGTATAAAATCTTGCCGGATTTTTTTCGCTTCTGTCGTCACAAATCATGTAATACAATTTATTTTGTGCGTCATAATCAATGCCCGATAAGCCACCTACAGTTGTATTTTTATATTTCAGGTTAAAAGGAATATTATACTCACCTAAAAACTTTATCGCACTTATATTTTTTGCAAAAGGTGTTGCAGTTAGCTTTTGAGAATTTCCCTGTGATACCATTAATAAAATGAAACCAAAAAACAACATTGTTGATTTGAGCATTTGCCTTTACAGTTTTAATATACAAATTTGGTAAAAGAATCGGATATGTTTTGTTATTTCTTTCTTTATGTAAAAAAAAATTTATTTTTATACAAATAAGTTTAGTGAAAACATTACTCATCATACGCCACGCCAAAAGCGACCAAAGTTTTTTTGGTAATGATTTTGAGCGCCCGCTGAATGAACGTGGCAAAAAAGATGCGCCTGTTATTGCAAAAAGATTATTAGACAGGAATATTGCAATTGATGCATTTGTTGCAAGCCCTGCAAAAAGAGCAAAAAAAACTGCCGAATTATTTTGTGATACGTACAAAAAAAATGAAGAAGATATAATTTTTATCAGCGCTCTTTACCATGCACCTGCTGATGTATTTTACGAAGTAATAAAACAATTAGACGACAATTTTAACACCGTTGCCATTTTTGCGCACAACCCCGGTATTAGTTATTTTGTAAATGGTTTAGTTGCAGATGTGCGGATTGATAATATGCCCACTTGCGCTGTATTTGCAATACAATCAGGCATAAGCAGCTGGAAAGACTTTAAAAAAGAAAAAAAGGAATTTTTGTTTTTTGATTATCCAAAAAATATCTGACATCATAATTTCTTTTCAAAATAAACCGCAGTGCTAACAGGGTTATTGTAATAGGCTTCAATTTCGTAAAACCCATATTTTTTATACAAGTTTATTGCAGGTGTCATGTGGTTCAGTGTATCTAATCTTATGTATTTGTAATTACAGTTTACAGCAAGAGTTATAGCTTTTTCCAACAAAATTTTCCCCACGCCTTTATGCTGGTGAATTGATTGTACAAACATCCGTTTCAATTCTGCAATATCTTTTGTAATTTTTCTTATTGCAACACAGGCAATAAAATTATCATTCTCTTTACAAAGTATTATTCCACCATCTGTAGAATTATACATAGTTTTTAAATTCTGTAACTCTTCATCAAAATGCTGAAAACCCAGATCAATATTCAGCCATTCCGCATATTCTTTAAACAAGCGTATTGCTGCATTATATTCTCCATCAGTTTTTATTACTAAATACTCCCGCATTTTTTGTTGTTTTGTTGGCAAGATATACCCCTGTAAATATCAATACTGCTGCTACAATTTTATATAACTCCAGTTTTTCATTTAAAAAAATCATAGCAATAAAAGTTGCAAAAAAAGGTTGTGTGTAAATATAAAAGCCTGCTGCAGAAGCACCCAGTATTTTTATACCATACACATTAAAAAGGTAGGCTAAAAAAGTACCTGTAAAAACAACCAATGCCATTGTTGTAAAATCAATTGTTGTAAAATTACTCCATTGTATTGCAGTAAATTCATTCCAGCCAAAAGGTAATATCATCACCAGGCCAATGGTAAATATCCATCGCATTATCATTACGGGATTGTACTTAAGCATCAAAGGTTTTACCAGTATAAAATATATGGTGTAAGAAATGGCGTTTATAATAATTAATATATCGCCCAAAATAACTTCATCTTTATTTGCTGTACCGCCTTTTGCCAAAATTAAAACCACAGCGCCGGTAATACCCGATACTAACCCTGCAATTTTAAATATTCCAATCTTTTCTTTTAAAATCCATGCCGCAATAAATACAATTAAAATGGGTGTGGTAAGCATCAGCAGTGATGCATGTATGGGATAAGTTAAAGAAAGGCCTTTTAAAAAAAGTAACTGGTTAATGGCGATGCCGGTTAGTGCACATAATACAAAACGCATCCTGTCCTGCTTTTCTATTTTTACAGGTGTTGGTTTTATTAAAAATAATAACCAGAATAAAATTACGCTAACGCCAACTCTTACCACATTTAATCCAAATGGTTTTGCAAGTTGTAAACTGGTTAAGTGTTTTGCAGCACTTAAGTTTATTGCAAAAAACAGGTTGGTAAACAGCAGCGCTAAGTGGGCGGTAGTTTTTTTATCGAATGCCATAATGGTTTAGCAAAAATAAGTTTATGCACTGAACTATAAGGTAGTTTTGCCACGGATTGCACAGATTAACACAGATTTTTTGCCTTCGGCAAATCATTACATTATTAAGTAAAATGCGTTTAATCCGTGTTAATCTGTGCAATCCGTGGCAAACAAAAAAGTCGTTATGCTTTTACACATAACGACTTTATACTTACTAACCCTAATAAGTGAAAACTAAAACTATGCAGTCTGCATTTCTTTTACCTTTTCTCTTATTTTGGCTTCTATTTCGCTGGCCATTTCCGGATTGTCTAACATTAATTGTTTTACAGATTCTCTTCCCTGGCCTAATTTATCGCTGTTGTAACTGAACCAACTGCCACTTTTTTGTACAATGCCCAGCTCAACACCCATATCAATAATTTCACCCACTTTACTAATACCCTCTCCATAAATAATATCAAACTCTGCCAGGCGGAATGGTGGTGCCACCTTGTTTTTTACCACTTTTACTTTTACATGGTTACCTATTGCCTCGTCGCCATCTTTAATTTGCGTCATACGGCGAATATCTAAACGAACCGAAGCATAAAACTTTAAAGCATTACCACCAGTGGTAGTTTCTGGGTTGCCAAACATTACACCAATTTTTTCACGAAGCTGATTAATAAATATGCAGCAGCTGTTTGTTTTATGAATGGTAGCAGTTAATTTTCTTAGAGCCTGGCTCATTAACCTTGCCTGTAAACCCATTTTACTGTCGCCCATTTCTCCTTCCAGTTCAGCTTTAGGTACCAACGCTGCGACAGAATCTATCACCACTACATCCAATGCACCAGAAAGAATTAAACGATCCGCAATTTCCAATGCCTGTTCGCCATAATCTGGTTGAGAGATTAGTAAATTATCAATGTCAACGCCTAATTTTTTTGCATACACACTGTCAAAAGCATGCTCGGCATCAATAAATGCACACATGCCGCCTTTTTTTTGTGCCTCGGCAATTACATGTATTGCCAATGTTGTTTTACCACTGCTTTCGGGGCCATAAATTTCCACTACTCTTCCTTTAGGTAAACCGCCAATACCCAGCGCCATGTCTAAACCAATAGAACCGGTAGATATAACTTCTATTTCCATATTGGTTTTTTCGTTCATCATCATTACCGAGCCTTTGCCAAAATCTTTATCGATTTTATCCATCGTTAATTTCAGCGCCTTAAATTTTTCTGTTTTTTCCATTTTGTCTGCTGCGTTACTCATGTGTTTTGTTTTTTTATGTGATGTATCTGATTTTGTATTGTAAATGTAAATGGTGATTCAAAGATAATAACTTTATTTTATCAACACTAATTATTTTAGTATTTTTTTGATAATTTTTTTAGTGCGACTTTTCTAAATAAAAAAACCCATCCCGGGGAACCGGGACAGGATTTGTTCAAGCATGAGAAAAATCTACTAAAGTTATTCTCGAGTTTTCAGGCTAAGGCTTAAATACGGGCCCTTAGAAATTTGTCGATATATATGAGTTTGAAAGGGTTCAGTTTTTTGTTATACAAAGAGAAGACAGTTTGCGCAGGTAAACAATACCACAAAGTGGTAATTTTTTAGGGTTAAAACACCTTTTTTAGGCTTGGTATATTTATTAATTATAATAAAGTAGTTGATATTACAATTATATAGTGGGTGTTTTGTAAATACAAAACGCAAGTAGTATAAAAAGGAGTGTTGGTTTATAAAATTCCCAAAGGTTAATAATACGGTTACACTATCCCTTCATCAATTTTAGCCTGCCCAGCATAAAGTTTTTTCCATTGTTGTAAAAAATATTATCCAGCAGTACATCAACATTAATAGTATTTAAGCCTTCATTGTTTAATAAATCACTCAAGCCTTCTCTTATATCTTCTTTCAATTGTATTAAACCATCAGCATCTTTGCAGCAGTCGATAGCATTTATTAATCCGTCAAAATCAGTACCAATACAAATTTGTTTTACTGCTTTTTTTATATCTATTAAAGGATGATTATTGGCTACCCATAAAATATGCACAATATTGTTTATTAAAAAGCGGCGGTGCATTTCTACATAAAGTGACGGATCTAAGTTTTCGAAATCTTCGCTTGCCCATACTTCGGTATCGTCTGTCCATGCCGGTAATGCAGTGGGGTTGGGGCCCAAAAAGAAATCGGCTTCCAGGTGGCTGATGTATTCCATATCATGCGGTATAGTTACATTCAGCAACACATTTTCGTCTGCAAAACCTAAAATACGCTGATCGAAAGAAAGACCAACTATACCTCCCGATAAAAATATGTTTGCTATATCCTCATCATATAAATTAATACTGCTGCAATTGTAATAGGTTTCTGTATCGTGTTTGCTTTTGGGTTTTAAATAAGTTACTTCGTACACCGAACCTCTATCTGCCGGCGTATGCAATAAATATTTTGCCCGGTGTGCAATAGATAAACCTGTTACGCCTGCATGCGTACAAATAATAGGCTGAATAAATTTTGTATCGTCGGTAGCATCTTTAAACCAGGTATATAATTCCCAACGGGTTTTTAAACTCATGTGTTTAATATCTACCAGTATTTTTTTATTTATCATTAATTGTATTACTTCTTCTCCCCATTTTGTAATGCCTTTACGGGTGGGATAAAAAAACGAAGGTGTAAAAAACTGGATACCGTGTGCATGATTGCAAAACGCATTTTGCTGCATGTGGCAAATATTAATAGCCACCACGGTATTGTTATTAGTAAACTCATTAAAGTTATTGGTGAATTCTATTTTTGCATCAGGGGAATTGGGGTCGTTAAAAAAACAATGCAGGCCTTCTACAATAATAGCGCCCCAAACAGTATCAGTAATTACTTCGTCAAATTCTGATGCCCTGGTTAAGATTTTAAATTTTTTTCCAGTTGGCATTGGTGCTTTTTGCAACCAGCGCAATTCTTCATTTATCAATTCGTAACTATGCACACCGGTGGTTAAATACGCCAGTTGTGTTTTATCAATAAGATTTACACTGCCTTTATTAACTATTTTTTTTGAGCTTAGCGCCTGGCCAATTTTTTGCTCCGGCGCATGCAGTATCAAGCCAATTAATTTTACATCATTATCCCACAGTTGGTTTAAGTTGCTTTGAGAGTTGAGTACTTCATTAAATAATTTATTAATGCTTATGGTTACATCATTAAAAACTGCAAGTTTAGCATTTATAAAAATCCATGGCGATGGTTTTGTATCCGGATTGGCAAACTGTGGTTTTAACCCGGGGTGGCAATGAAAATCGAAGAATGGCATAATAGTAAGGTTTAATGATATTAAATATACTGCTTATGTTTTAGATTTAAAAGGAGAAATTTTACAAATGGATGGTATAATTTAGTAAGTGGTATAAAACCAAAAACCCTCTTTACAGAAGGTTTTTAAAATTGTATTTAAAAGAGATTATTTAAAATATTACAAAGCCAGTTGTTTTTCTTCTACCATTTTTCTGATATTCAAAAGGGCATAGCGCATACGGCCAAGGGCTGTATTAACACTGCAGTTAAGTAATTCAGCAATTTGTTTAAATTTTAAATCGGCAAAATGCCTCAGAATAATAACTTCCCTTTGTTCTTCGGGCAGCAGGCTAACTAATTGCATCACCCGGTTACTGCTTTGGCTTTTCATAATGTTTTCTTCTGCATTTGGCGCTGCAAAGTCCAGCATATTAAAAATATCAGTGTCGTTGCTGGTTCTAATAATTGGCCTGCTCTTAACTTTTCTAAAATGATCAACACAAAGATTGTGTGCAATACGCATGGCCCAGAATAAAAATTTGTTTTCTTCTTTGTAATTGCCCGACTTAAGATTTTCAATTATTTTAATAAAAAGGTCCTGAAAAATATCTTCTGCTAAATATTTATCTTTTACCAATAAATAAATAGAACTGAAGATGCGGTTTTTGTGGCGGTCAATAAGCAATTCAAGTGCGCTTGCTTCTCCGTTAATAAATAATTTAACGGCTTGTTCATCAGTCAGGGTAATAGTGCTTTTCATAAAAAAATTAATTTTGGATGATTGGATAAATTATTTAACAAATATCGAAACAATAAAAATGCTTTATTGTAGTTGTGTAAATTAATTCGGTGTAGCAATTTTTCTATTGGGTAATTAACTATCGATAATTGCTCTTTACCTTAATACTACTTCCTTTTCATTCATAAGTTTCCTCAGGTTATTTAATGCAAATTTCATAGTGTCTAAAGCGGCTGTAACACTGCATTTCATACGGTCGGCAATTTCTTTAAAGCTTAAACCCATGTAATGATTTAATACCAGCACTTCTCTTTGTTCTTCGGGCAGCATATCAATCATACTCTTTATTTTGCCATGGCTTTGGTGATACAAATTATCGGTCAGCATTGGTGTAACAGAAAACCCAATTGCATGGGCAGTACTAGCTTCATTATTATTAATAATTACAGCCGGTTTTATTTTACGGGAATGCTCCATACAAAGATGGTGTGCAATATTAATGGCCCATTTTAAAAAATTACCTTCTTCGGCAGTTTTGCCAGCCATCATGTTGTCGATAATTTTTATAAACACCTCTCTAAAAATTTCTTCGGCAACATATTTATCCTGCACCATCATATAAATGGAGCGGTAAATCCTGTCTTTGTATAATTCTACTAGAGTGGCAAGTGCATTGGGGTTACCGTTAAGGTAAAACTGAATGAGTGTTTCATCAGTCATATTGTTTTGGTAATTCATAGGAGTGTATTTTGCTTATTGGATATGGATATTAGGAGGTATAAAGAAACGTTAAAAAAAATGGTATGTTGTAGCTGTTGTGCTATTTTTTTATAGACATTATTCTATTAATAAATTTTAAAAAGTGTAAAACGCAAAGCAGGTTACTGTAAAAAGGCTTTGTACCGTCGCCAAATGCAAAAACATTTAAGCCCAATAAATTTATAATGATAATAAAAGTTGTTATGCTGTCTTAATTAA
The DNA here is from genome assembly GCF_031430955.1 of Ferruginibacter sp. Lineage (GTDB taxonomy): Bacteria > Bacteroidota > Bacteroidia > Chitinophagales > Chitinophagaceae > Ferruginibacter. The sequence goes on along the minus strand of NZ_JANPCM010000363.1, from coordinate 1,675 downwards.
CCCTTCAACATAACTTACATAATCCTTTGCAGGTATAATAAAACCTTAGGTAGTTTCAGCATCTTCAATAATAAAGTCGCTCTAATCTTCTTCCATTCTTTCCTGCAGCAGGCGGCTGTAAAAAGAAGCCTGCTCCATATCAAACAAACCTGGTTGTACAAAATGAAGATGCAACAGGTTTATAACGCCGCTATGCGTTTTGGGTGTAAGGTCTTTGGTAAGTAACAAAGCTTTGGTGGCATGAAAGCAACCATAATAAAGCCTGTTAATAACAGTAGCATAAAATTTATTTTGCAAATGCACTTCTGCTTCGCCAAGCAGCGCATTTGCTTTTTGCAGTTTTAGTTTTATAGCCTGTTCCCTATTATCACTCATAAAGGGCTGTTATTAAAAGCAATAGTTTTTTTAATGGAATAGTAAGATGGGTTTTGCTGCCAGTCTTTTTCGGTAACTAATAAAACATTTATAAAAGACCCGATAGAAACGCTTAAAGGAAAAACACGGTTGTGTATTTGTTGTTTTATTAATTTAGTTATGGGCTGCTGAGGCGAAAGAACCAATATATCCCAGTCACTTTCTTCTGTAGCACTGTTATTAGCCCTGCTGCCAAATAAAAAAATATGTGCTTCAGGCAACACTTCTTTAATTTGGTTTTTAACGGCCAGTAATATTTGCTCCTGCGTATGCATTTATATAAAGTTCACCAATATTTTATTTACAAACAACTTTCACCATGCCTTTATTGCTTCGTACATTTGCCGCATGCCAAAATATTTAGACGAACTTAACGATCCACAAAAAGAAGCGGTGCAGCACAAAGACGGCCCCATAATGATTATTGCCGGTGCAGGCAGTGGCAAAACAAAAGTATTAACTACACGTATTGCCCACTTAATGGGATTTTATGGAGTGGACAGTTTTAATATACTGGCGCTAACATTTACCAATAAAGCTGCCGCCGAAATGAAGGAAAGGGTGGAAAAAGTTTTGGGCAACACCGAAGCCAGAAATTTATATATCGGTACTTTTCACAGTGTGTTTGCAAGAATATTAAGGGCTGAAGCCGGTAAATTGGGTTATCCCAGCAACTTTACTATTTATGATACGGATGATGCCAAGGCTGTGGTAAAAACCGTCATCAACGAAATGGACCTTGATGATAAACATTACAAACCCAATGTAGTTTACAATAGAATTTCGGCTGCTAAAAATGCATTGATCGGCCCTGCAGAATATATTAACGATTGGGCTTTGCAACAGGAAGATGCAAGAAGCAACCGCCCCGCTATCGGTTTAATTTACGATGCGTATGCCAAACGCTGTTTTAAAAACGGCGCCATGGATTTTGATGACCTGTTGTTTAAAATGTATATCCTTTTAAAAAATAATCCTGATAGTTTAAGCAAGTACCAGCGCAAGTTTAAATACATTATGATTGATGAGTACCAGGATACCAACACGGCGCAGTATGAAATTATAAAACTGCTGGGTGCCATGCATGAAAATGTTTGTGTGGTGGGTGATGATGCACAAAGTATTTACAGTTTTAGAGGTGCCACTATCGAAAATATTTTACAGTTTCAAAAAGATTATGATGAAGTAAAGCTGGTAAAACTGGAGCAGAATTACCGCAGCACCAAAAGTATTTTAAGTGTAGCCAACGAAGTTATTGGCA
>NZ_JANPCM010000362.1:0-2498 GCF_031430955.1 Ferruginibacter sp. | reverse complement strand
CAGAGAAATGAATGAATGGGCAAAAAAAGAATGGATGAATGGTGGCGTGGCACTCATCATCCGCAATGGAAAAGTAGCGTATTACAAAGCAGCCGGTGTAAATGATCTGGATACCAAATCTACGTTGCAAAAAGATGCCATCTTCCGCATTGCATCGCAAACAAAAGCCATTACCAGCGTAGCCATGATGATGTTGTTTGAAGAAGGAAAATTTCAATTAGATGATGCTGTGTCAAAATATATTCCTGCATTTAAAAAACAACAGGTGCTGGATAAATTTGAAGCAACAGATACCACGTACACCACTATTCCTGCTAAAGGCGAAATTACTATTCGTCAATTGTTTACCCACACATCTGGTTTGGGCTATGCACAAATAGGCAGTAAAGAAGCCAATGCTATTTATGCAAAAAGTAAATTAACCGCAGGCATTGGTGTGCAGGATGATAAATTATTAGATGCCATGAACCGCCTTGCAAAATTACCTTTGATGCACCAGCCCGGCGAAAAATTTACCTATGGTTTAAACAGCGATCTGCTGGGTTGTTTGGTAGAAGTAATTTCCGGCATGTCGTTGAATGATTTTTTCCGCACAAAAATTTTTCAACCATTGGGCATGAACGATACGTATTTTTTTATCCCAAAAGAAAAAGCAGCACGTTTGGTAAATTTATACCGTGAAGATTCCACCGGGCATTTAGTAAAAGCAGAAGGCAATATGCTTAACGGGCCAACAGTTTCTAATTATCCATTACTCAACAGCACGTATTACTCCGGTGGTGCCGGTTTATCATCTACCATTTATGATTATGGTATTTTTTTACAAATGCTGTTGAACAATGGCATGTACAATGGTAAAAGATTACTCAGCAGAAACAGCGTTCGCCTTATGACGATGAACCAGATCGGCGACCTTTCCCTGGGCAAAGATAAATTTGGACTCGGCTTTCAGGTAGTAACCGAAGCAGGCAGCAGCCGCACTCCTGCACAACAAGGCACCTTTAGCTGGGGCGGTGCATTTGCCACCAGTTATTGGGTAGACCCTAAAGAAAAAATGGTATTACTTTTTTACCGCCAGTTACAGGGTACTACTCACGGTGATGTGGTAGAAAAATTCAGGGCATTGGTGTATGGAGCGATAAATGATTAGTGGTGAAGATTTTTGTTACAAGCAGGATTTCCTGAAATGAATTCGTGTGACACGAACGCAGGCTTAGATCATGGCCTCACCGCTATCAAAGGGCAGCGGCTTGCCGCAATTTTCGCATATGGACCTTAATTCAACCATTGTTAAAAATGGTTACTTCTAAGATGGTGCGGTGTAAAGTTAAAAAATATCTTTGGGTGGTGTGGGGTTTGCGGATGTGCTTTTCGGAAGCGGCCTGATTTGGACCAATATTTTTGTGGCCAGCTATGTAAAACTGAATACGATATAGAGCATGTAGAGTCTAGGTTGGGAAGTAAGGACAAAGGTGGAAGCAAAACATACTATTTTAAACAATGAATTTTTGTTTTGGATTATTTAACTATTGACAAAATTGTTAAGTGGAAATATTTTTATTTAACCCTATCAGACTGAGGGAGTGGGTACCCTGCATGCAAGTACTTAGTTTTTTAGATTGAAGAAATTTAGATTAATTTTACGTATTATTACATAGTGCAATTTTTATTCGTTACATATTTGTAAATACAATAAGGTGCTTAGGAAAAATATTGATTTTACTTGTACGACAAAAAAAGGTGTTAATAAATTAGAAAATGAAGATGCCTTTTTAGTAATAACAGAAAGCTTATTCTCGTTATTTTTTGTTTTTGATGGGGTTGGCAGTGCAAAAAATGCAAAGAAGGCAACTATAATTTCGAAAAAATTTGTAAAAAATACTTATAAAAAATACTTATCCAATTCTATAGAATTGGATAAGCTTTTGTTTGATTTAAATAACTATTTATTAAATCACTCTTTAAACCAATTATACACTACATTTATCTTATTATATATTCCTTTAGAAGGTAAAAATTTGTACTTTTCTTCTTTAGGAGATTCAAGATTATATGGAATAACTAATCAGTTTATTGAACAATTATCTATTGATGATAGTTATTCATCCAATGTTATTACTAAATGTCTTGGATTGGAAAATTACCAATTGGCAGAGTTTAAACTAAACTTAATTGAGAAAGATCATTTTTCTTATATGCTTTGTACAGATGGCTTTTATAATTTAATGGAAAAAGAAAAAATATTCTATTTTGAAACTTTTTGTAAAAAAAGACTGCTATCAATAAAAAATACTATTAGAAAAAAAATTGCGAATGAAAATAATGATGACGCAACTATAATTTTTATAAAAAATATATGTTTAAATCAGAACAACAACTAGTAAATAAGCTTAAAAAAAATTATCATACAATTTGTAATTGGGATACATCTAAGCATATTACAAATTTTATTCAGGAAGTAGATTTAGGATTTGGCATTGCTGATTTAGTAATATTTA
>NZ_JANPCM010000361.1:0-5257 GCF_031430955.1 Ferruginibacter sp. | reverse complement strand
ATACGGCTGCCCTGCGCTACATAAGGAATGCCAGTGGTATTATATAATGTATGTGTCATACCGGGCACAATTTTTTCGCCGAATGACCATTGACCTGATGTAGGGTTTGGAGCTGTTGGCCGTACACCATTTTCTCCCTGCCCATATTCCGTTTGATAGTCGGTGTAATCCAAAGGATTATCATTAATGTAATTAAGATTGTAAGTTACACCCAGCCCTTTAGCTTTACCTTTCGTTTTAGTAGTAACCATTATTACACCATCTTTTGCCCTTGACCCATAAAGAGCAGAAGCAGCAGCACCTTTTAACACAGTCATATTTTCAATATCATCAGGATTGATACTGGATAAGCCATCGCCACCATCAGATGTAACACCTCCTCCTTTTATACCGGCAGAGGTACCCTCATTAAAATTAGTATTATCAACTGGTACACCATTAATAACAATCAAAGGATTATTTTGTCCGGAAATAGAAGACTGGCCACGTATACGGATTTTTGATGAACCTCCGGGACCAGTACCCAGACTTGAAATATTAACCCCTGCCACTTTTCCCTGCAATGCATTAAACGGATTTGCCGTTCTATTAATAGTAAGTTCTTCTGCCTTAATATTTGATGCGGCATAACCAAGACCTCTTGATTGTTTACTAATGCCCAGTGCTGTTACCACTACTTCGGTAAGGCTACGATTCTCCGATATTAAAATCACATCAATAACATTACGTCCGGATACTTGTATTTCCTGTGTAATAAAACCAACAGAACTGAATAACAAAACAGCAGTTGAACCTGCCGTAATGCTATACTGCCCGGAAGCATTTGTAAAAGTACCGGTATTGGTTCCTTTTACAGATACTGTAATATTGGGAAGTGCTTTACCATCTCCATCAGTAAGTTTACCACTTACAGTTTGAGCAATAATTTGCAACGTAAAAAATAATAATAAGGAAAACGTAAAAAGTATTTTACGCATTGCCGACAGGTGCAATCGTTTTTTCATAATAGCAAGTTGGTTGGTTAATAATTTTAAATAAATTTTTTAACAGACTACAAAGTAGGGTTAAATAATCTCAATAAGCTTCCAATATTAAACACCGTTGAATTTTAAACATTTACTATGTATAGAAAGTTGATATTTGCAGCAAGGCCTAATAAAAAGCAGGAATAATAACTGTATATTAGTAAACCAATAACGATTGCATGAATCAGTTTTTTCTACAACAGGGAAATTCAAAAGAACTGCTTCCTTTTGCACATATACTGGAGTTTGCTATAAAACGAAACAATGCCGTTCAACTCAATTCTCTTAACAAAGCCGCTACAGTAAGCATACGCATTTATTATATTTTAGAAGGGAAATTTGAATGGGTCATCAACGATCATTATCATATTTTATATCCCGGTGATGTGGTACTCATACAGCCGGGCCATAATTTTGGGGGACAAAAGGGCGTACTGGATATTGGTAAACTTTGCTGGCTTTCTATTGAAGTTAACAAATCGATGCCAGATGAAAGGATGATGTTTGGCAAATGGAGCAGCCTGCCCAAAAATGAAATACTTGCCATAGGAAAAATATTAAGACTATGCAACACCCCTGTACTTTCAAGAGTAAAGGAAACAGGCAGAATATTCCATGAAATTCATCATGAACTGTTTAATCAGCAAATAGGATATACTACAAGAGTTAACCAGCTAATTGATGAGTTGTTTATTTTAATTGCCCGTAAACTCACGTTACAAAACAATACCCACCGTGATTTTCCGCAATCTTTTATACAGCTTGAACAAGCGCTTAGGCAAAACCTTTCGCATACATGGACGGTAGATGAAATGGCTGCAATGGTGGGTTTGGGCACCACCACTTTTACAGAAAAAGTAAAAAACTATTCTGGTTTTTCGCCATTAAACTATTTAATCACCATCCGTATTTCTGAAGCCATAAAATTATTAAAGCAAAATAATTTAAGTGTAACTGATATTGCTTTGGATATCGGCTTTTATTCATCGCAGCATTTTGCTACTACTTTTAAAAAGTTAACCGGGTATACCCCCAGCGATTTTAGAAAAAAAAATATTTCCAATGAGCAAGATTAATTCTGCCAGAAAAGTATGTGTAATTACCATTGAACTCGGCACAAATGCTGTTCGGGTTTTTGCATTTGATTTAGTGGGTAACATGATAGGCTCTGCAAGAGGAGCTTATCCCAGTTTTCATCCACAACCCGATTATAGTGAGCAGGATCCCGAACAATTATTTATTACTATGTTGTATGTACTCAAAAATTTTCTTACAGAAAAAGTACATGCCGAAAAGTATAAAGTTATTAATCTCTGTTTTAGTGCATCTATGCATAGTGTACTTGCCATTGATAAAAATGGTGTACCACTTGGTAATGCCATTACATGGGCAGACAACAGAGGTAAAAAAGAAGCCTCTTTATTAAAAAACAGTTCATTGGGCAAAACAATATATAAAGCAACTGGTACTCCCATTCACCCCATGTCGCCATTGGTAAAAATTGCCTGGATGAAAAACCAGGATAAAGAACGGTTTAAAAAAACAAGCAAATTTCTTTCCATTAAAAGTTATATTATTCAGCAATTAACAGGTGAATATGTTATTGACTACAGCCTGGCTTCGGCAACTGGTTTATTTAATATACATAAAATGAAATGGGATGCAGAGGCATTGGCCTATGCTGGCATTACAGCAGCTAAATTACCCGAACTGGTTTCTGTATTTCATTCTGCCGGTAAACTGCGAAAAGAATATCAAACATCATTAGGGCTTAGCGCCGATACAAAAATAATTACAGGATCAAGCGATGGCTGCATGGCCACATTGGGTGCAGGAGTTTGGGGAGAAGGTAAGGCCACAGTAACCATTGAAGATAGTGGCGCTATGAGAGTGGTAGGCAAAGAAATTTTAAAAGATGATAAGCAACGGTTTTTTAATTATGTATTAAATGAAGAATATTATGTGAGCGGCGGACCTACTAATAACGGCGGGGTAATTTTTGAATGGTTTGCAAAGCAGTTTGGCGATTTTAAATATGCCTATGATATTGAAAACTGTATGGAAGAATTAATAAACGATGCATCAAAAGTTGAAGCAGGTTCAGATGGCTTATTATTTCTACCCTATTTACTGGGCGAAAGAGCACCGATATGGAATGCCAATGCAAGGGGTGTTTATTTTGGTTTAAACATTAATCATGAACAAAAACATTTTATAAGGGCAACTATTGAAGGCATATTGTATGAAATGTTCAGTATTGGAAAAACATTGGAAGAACACCGCAGTATAAAAAGCCTTTCGGTAAACGGCAGCTTTGCTACCATTCCATTTTGCAGCCAGTTAATCGCAGATATTTTTAACAAGCCTGTTGGCATCAGTAAAAATAAAAGCAGTGTAGGGTTAGGTACTTTTTTATTAAGTGCAACAGATATGGGCATTTATAAAAGCCTTGATGAGGCCGCAAGAAGTGTGGAATTTTCCACAACATTTAAACCCAACAAACAAAACAATTCCATTTATAAAAAATATGCAGACATATTTGAAAAACTAAGTACAAAATTTAATGCAGAGTTTGAAGCAATAGCTAACCTTCAGCAAAAGAATAAATAAAAATTAACCGGTAACATAAAACGATTGAAATATGAAAAAACTTAGCGTGGTCTTTTTCCTGGCATTATTAATAGCTGTGCAATGCAGCGCACAACAAGTAACGCCAACACCCGAACAAATAAAAGCCTATACACCCGAATGGAAAGGCGAACGATTTGCCGATGGCCGGCCTAAAGTGTCTGATAAATTATTGGAGCGTTTAAAATCTGTTCATCTTGAAGAAGCTTGGGGCATTCTTCGGAACAAAGGTTATCAAAATCAATTTGAAGGCGACTGGATAGTTATGCACGACGACTCGGCAATGACAGGAAGAGTAGTAACTGCACAATACTTTCCGCTGCGGCCAGATGTTGATAAAATTATAAAAGATAAAGGCAAAACCGAAGGCCGTATTGGCGCAACAAATTCGTGGCCCATTGATGTGCTTAAAAACGGCGACATCTATGTGGCAGACAGCTATGGAAAAATTGTTGATGGTACACTGATAGGTGATAACCTGGGTAATGCCATTTATGCAAAATCATTACGCGGCGTAATTTTTTATGGCTCGGTACGGGATGTGGAAGGCCTGGAAGAAATAAAAGGTTTTAATGCATGGACAAAAGGTAACGACCCTTCTTATATACAACAAATGATGCTGAGCGGAATTAATGTACCTATACGCATTGGCAGGGCTACAGTATTACCCGGCGATGCGGTGCTGGCAAAAAAGAATGGTGTAATATTTATTCCTGCTCACCTCTTGGAAGATGTGGTGTTGAATGCAGAATTTATTTCATTGAAAGATGCCTTTGGCCATCAGCGATTACGTGAGGCAAAATATACACCGGGGCAAATAGATACTCAATGGACAGATGAAATAAAAAAAGATTTTTTAAAATGGATAGATGATAACCCCGGTAAAATTCCAATGACAAGGCAGGAACTGGATCAGTATATGAAAGACAGGACATGGTAAAAAGTACTTAGTACCCTGCAATCATACTATAATTTAAAACTCAACACTTAAAACTTTTCTTATGACAGCATCACAAAAATATTTAGCCAAACTGGGTTTAAAAGATAATGATATTACAGAGGAGGAAGCCATACCCAAAGAACAGGAAAATGGTCGCCGTTCCTTTTTTAAAAAAGCAACCATGGGTGGCATTGCATTTGGCAGCGCTCTTGCTTTTTCGCCTATTGAAGATATTATTGCACAAAGTACGCAAAAGGTTAGCCGCAATTCAAGCCCCTCAGATCTGAAGATAACCGATATGCGTTATTGCCTAACGGCTGTAATGGGTGGCACTGCAATTATTCGTATTGATACCAACCAGGGCATATATGGATTAGGTGAAGTAAGAGATGCAGCCGATGTACGTTATGCCCTTATGCTTAAAAGCCGCATACTGGGAAAAAATCCCTGTAACGTAGAACAAATATTTAAATCGGTAAAACAGTTTGGCGGGCAGGCCCGGCAGGCTGGCGGTGTATGCGCTGTTGAAATGGCGCTGTGGGATATTTGTGGTAAAGCTTATAATGTACCCTGCTGGCAACTGCTTGGCGGCAGGTATCGTGATAAAATAAGAATTTATGCGGATACACCAGAAGCTTCATCTCCCGAAGAACAAAAAAAATTA
>NZ_JANPCM010000360.1:0-2840 GCF_031430955.1 Ferruginibacter sp. | reverse complement strand
CCGTGCCAAAACTTTTAAAACACCCGAAAAAGGCGCAGGCTTTGTTGCTTATCATATTGAAAAGCCGATGCCTGATACTACCAAAAAAACAAAAGTGGCAGTGTACGATTCTGCCAAAGCAAAAATAGATATGCTGGTAAAGCTGGCCGATTCTGTGATAAAGAAATCTATTGATTCCATTGGTGGAAAAATTAATAAGCAGGAAGTAATTGAAGCGGCACAAAAAGCCGCTAAGCAAATCTTAAAAAAAGCGGATGAAGATATAGCAGCGTTAAAAGATGCTGATGGCGATGATGCAATTTCCGCCGCAGCAACCGAAGGCACCGATTTAATTTTACGCAGGCTTATTGACGGCAAAGAAAAAACTTTCAAATTAGTAAGCGAATATTTTTTTAATAAAAAAGCGACCAAACTTTTAATCGAAACCACAAAAAACAATAAAGACAGTAACAGCAAAGCAATGGTGCTGCTGTACGATTTGTATGGAGAAAAAACTGATACATTAGCCAGGGGCTGCAACGATTGTAAAAATTATGCTTTTGATGATGAAGGCAATCAATTGGCTTTTGTTGCCGAAAGAGACAGCAGTACAAAATCACTCACCAAATTTTATAAACTCTGGCATTATACCAATGGGCGAGACAGTGCAAAACTGCTGGCAGAAAAAAATACGGTGGGTATGAAAGTCGGCAGCACCATCAGTGAAAATGCCACTCTTGTATTTAGTAAAGACGGTAAAAAATTATTTTTTGGTACTGCTGCCATTAAACCTGCAAAAGATACCACACTGATAGATTTTGAACTGGCCCGTGTGGATGTATGGCACTACAACGACGATTATTTGCAACCGCAACAATTAAAACAATTGGATGCCGAATTAAAACGCAGCTATGCAGCAGTGATAAATTTGAGCGAAAATAAATTAGTGCAACTGGGGGCAGATGATGCAGAAAGAATTACACTTGTTAACGAAGGCAATGCCAATTGGGTATTGGCAGAAAGTAATAAAGGCAACAGGGTTGAAGGCCAATGGAGCGGCCGCACAAAAACTTCGGCTTACGTTATTAATACGGATGACGGCAGTAAAAAATTAGTGCTTTCAAACTCATTAGCCAATTTTGATGCTTCGCCTGCAGGTAGATATGTGTACTGGTACGATGCGGTTAAGAAAAATTATTTTACTTATGATGTGGCAACAGGCACAACAAAAAATGTGACCGAAAAAATAAAAGAGCCATTGTATGAAGAAGATAATGATGTGCCCGATTATCCATCGCCATATGGTGTAATGGGCTGGAGCAACGATGATAAAAATTTTTACTTGTATGACCGTTATGATGTTTGGAATGTAAACCCTGATGCCGCTGCAATGCCCTTAACAATTATTGATGCTGCAACAATGCCAAGGAAAAATAAAATTACGTACCGCTATATTTCTACTGATAAAGAAGAACGTTTTGTAAATATAGAAAAGCCGTTAACGTTTCGTGTGTTTGATAATACTGCAAAAACTATGGTGCTGGATGCATCAGTTTTAAAAAATAATTTTCTATCGTTTAGTAATACACCCGAAAAAAATGTATTTGGTTTTCCTTTAAAAGCAAAAAATGCTATGGCATTTATTTATACTAAAGAAAATTATGCATCGTCGCCCAATTTATATTACACCGGCACCTCGGTTGAAGATGAAATGGTGCTAAGCGATATTAATCCACAGCAAAAAGATTTTAACTGGGGCACTGCCGAATTATTTAAATGGAAAACTTACAATGGTAAACAAAGCGAAGGCATTATTTACAAACCCGAAAATTTCGACCCAAAAAAGAAGTACCCCATGATCAGTTATTTTTACGAAAAACTTTCTGATGGTTTGTACGGTTACAACGCACCATCGCCTACGCCCAGCCGCTTAAATATTTCTTTTTTTGTAAGCCGTGGCTATATAGTTTTTGCACCGGATATTTCTTACACTACCGGCCACCCGGGCAACGATGCCTATAATTATATTGTAAGCGGCGTAAGAGCTGTTGTAAAACTAGGTTATGTGGATAGCACCAAACTTGGCCTGCAGGGGCAAAGCTGGGGCGGTTATCAAACGGCGTATCTTATTACCAAAACAAAATTATTTGCAGCCGCATGGGCAGGTGCACCTGTTGCCAATATGACGAGTGCTTACGGTGGTATACGCTGGGGCAGCGGCCTCAACCGTCAGTTTCAATACGAAAAAACACAGAGCCGTATTGGTGCCACGCTTTGGGAAAAACCAAATCTGTATATCGAAAATTCGCCACTGTTTCATTTACCTAAAGTAACCACGCCATTGGTAATAATGAGTAACGATGCCGATGATGCCGTGCCCTGGTACCAGGGTATAGAAATGTTTACGGCTATGCGCAGGCTTAATAAACCTGTTTGGTTGTTGGTGTACAATGGCGAAGCACATAATTTAATTGAAAGAAAAAACCGTAAAGATATTCAGATACGGGAGCAACAATTTTTTGACTGGAAACTAAAAGGAGAGCAGCCTGCTAAATGGTTAACCGATGGTGTGCCTGCAACACAAAAAGGAATCGATTGGGGGTTGAAGGTGGAGTAATTTTTTTTGTACTAAGCTTTGGTAATTCGGTTGAGCTTCGGTGGCGTCGCACTCTTGTACAGTATAACTTTATTGAACTTTACTCATAAGATAGATTAATTTTTTTATAAAGACACCAAACTTGCTGCAAGCCAATTCAAGATTTTCGTTTTTAAATTGTTAATCAAAAAAAATATGAAACGAAAATCAAGAAAGGGTTTAAATTTTGAAGGTATTAAACTTTGGTATAAATTTGAGTTGTGCG
>NZ_JANPCM010000359.1:0-3534 GCF_031430955.1 Ferruginibacter sp. | reverse complement strand
TCATTGGGAGGATGCGGTGGATGCGAAACCTGTTCAGCTATTTTTTCGCTGCAAGAAAACCGGTTGGCTTTTGCACAATCAGTAAAAGAGCTTAATGATTATTTTCATTCGGATGGCATTGATTTGGATTGGGAGTTTCCTACGCTGCCAAGCTTGCCCGGTCATGGCTATAAGCCTGAAGACAAACAAAATTTTACATTACTGGTACAACAATTAAGAAAAATATTAGGCCCTAAAATGGAAATTAGTTTTGCTGCCGGAGGCTTTAAATGGACACTGAGAGAATCGATAGAATGGAAGCCAGTAATGCAACTGGTGAACCGGGTAAATTTAATGAGTTATGATTTTCTTCCCGGCGATGCTACGGGCCACCATACAGCATTATTTTCTACAACAGCACAAAAATCATCTGCAGATTATTTTATTAAGTATTTACTGGAACTGGGTGTGCCCGCCAATAAAATTGTTTTGGGTGCTGCCTTCTATGCAAGAAAATGGGACAGCATACCATCAATACAAAACGGGCTTTACCAAAAAGGAAAAACTGCCGGAGCAATTGCCTATAAAGAACTTGATGAAAGATTTCCCGAAGCAGCAGGTTATGAACGCTTTTGGGATTCCACCGCAAGCGCTCCTTTTATATACAATGCCAGTTTGCAACAATTTATCTCTTATGATAATGTAAGATCAGTGCAACTGAAAACAAAATACCTGCTAAAAAATAAATTAAATGGTATTATGTTTTGGCAACTTGCACAGGATAAACTTTATAGTGGATTATTAGATGCGATCTACGATGTAAAAATTTCAGGCAGGAAGGTTAAGGCTGTGGTTTATGTTCCGTAGAAATTCCGATAATTATCGGAAATGGATATAAAATTAACCAGTGCTGCAAATTTGTTCCGAAAGAACATTCGGTCAAATTTTTGGGCCTTGGTTGCAAATGCAGATAGGGTAAAGTAAATGGCTTACCAACAACAGAGTTTTTTAAGAAACCGCCGATAGCAGTAATTGTAAAAAGACACCCTAAATCAAACATTATATGCGATCTGAGTGTTTTGATAAAAAATAAGTAATGCGTAAAATAATATTAGTAGCAGGAGCAACCGGTAACCTGGGAGAAAGAATAGTACGGGCTTTAATAGATAAGGGTGCTGAAGTTCGAATTGTTGTGCGGTCCGGGAGTAAGATCGAAAAAATTAATAAACTTGAAAAACTCGGCGTAAAAGTTTACAAATTGCATCATTGGAATGTAGAAGAATTAACCCAGGCATGTCTTGAAGTGTCTTGTGTGGTTTCCTCGTTGGCTGGATTACGTGAAGTAATAATAGATGCACAAACAGTTTTATTAGACGCAGCCATTGCGGCAGGCGTTCCCCGATTTATTCCGTCCGATTATTCATTAGACTTTACAAAATTCGCCTTTGGTGAAAACCGGAACCTGGACTTAAGACGTGAATTTCATGAGTATCTTGACAAAACACCCATTGCAGCCACTACCATTTTTAATGGAGCCTTTGCTGATATGCTAACAGGTCAAATGCCAGTGATCCTTTTTAAACAGAAACTTGTTTTATATTGGGGCAATGCTGATGACCGTTGGGATTTTACTACAATGGATGACACAGCTGCCTATACTGCCAACGCAGCTATTGATATATCCACTCCACGTTATCTTCGAATAGCCGGCGATCAGATAAGCCCCAGGCAAATAAGAGAGGTGGTAAATAAAGTAACTAAAAATAAATTTCGGCTTATCCGTGCTGGTGGGCAGGGATTATTGGGTTTGATCATAAAAATTGCACGAAAGATTGCACCAGGAGAAAAGGAACTTTACCCGGCCTGGCAAGGAATGCAATACATGCATAATATGATAGATAAGCGATCTAAAATTGATACCCCCGACAATAGTCGTTATCCTGAAATACATTGGACCAGTGTTAAAGATCTATTAACAGCATATCAAGAGAGTATAAGTTTTGCCAGTACATCATAATTACTAATTTACAAAAAACGGGAAAAGACAACTGCCGCTAACATGTAAAAAAGTTCAGACAATGATTTGTAACGAAATTATTAAAGCCGGTAATTAAATTATTTATCCTTTAACTGCATAACACACTTATCCCTAAAAATTATATTTGCTCTACCTCTATTGGTAAAATCGTCCTCTTTTCATAAGCAGGATTGGTAATTAGAGCAGCATAACAATAACATAGCACAGAATAATAAAATAACAATAAGTAAATCTTCGTTATTCGTTTTTTAAGAGCAATAAAAATATAAAATCTCCAATTCACTACCCCCTGTTTAGCGTGTTATTGCTAACTTTAACAAACTAAATCAATAGCCAAATAATGAAGTTAAAAATTGTAATTTTTTTTCTGTTTTTTTTCACAACATCAGCCCTTAGCCAGGGTAATAAATCCCGGATATCAGACAGCAGTAAACCATTTGTGTTGGGTGTTATAGAAGAAATTCAATCTGTTGAATTAGCAGAAAAAAGAATTTTAAATATTTATCTGCCCGAAGGCTATAATAAAACCGATACCGCCACCTACCCTGTTATATATTTATTAGATGGCTCGGCTGATGAAGATTTTATACATGTGGTGGGGTTAATTCAGTTTAATAATTTTTCGTGGATTAACCGTGTGCCCAAATCAATTGTGGTGGGTATTGCCAATACAGACAGAAGAAAAGATTTTACTTTCCCTACTACAGTTGAAGCTGATAAAAAAAGATTTCCAACCACAGGGCATTGTGATAAATTTATTGCTTTTATAGAAAAAGAATTGCAGCCATTTATTGAAAAAAAATATAAAACCAATGCTTCAAAAACTATTATTGGCCAATCTTTAGGCGGGCTTTTGGCAACTGAAATTTTATTTACAAAACCATCACTCTTTAACAAATACATTATTATAAGCCCCAGCCTTTGGTGGGATAATGGTTCGCTGTTAAAACATTCTCCTGAAATTTTAAAAGAGAATTTCTTACCCCAAACTGATATTTATATTGGCGTAGGAAAAGAAGGGCTGGCGCCAACTGACATACCACACGTGATGGAAGTAGAAGCAAATGTACTGGCAGAAAAAATTCAGCATACAAAAAGCAAAAACGTTACAGTGTATTTTGATTATTTACCACAGGAAGATCATGCTACCATTACACACCAGGCTATTTTTAATGCACTGAGATTATTGTATCCTTTGAAAAGTAAATAATTTATTCCTTACCAAATAAAATTATTTTTTCTCCATTAACAGTACAGTTAACTTAGCGCTGAAATAATTTATAACACTTGAGTACAATAAATATTTACACCGATGGTGCAGCAAGAGGCAACCCCGGCCCCGGCGGTTACGGCGCTATATTAATGTGGAATAACCACCGGAAAGAATTATCGCAAGGCTACCGGCTTACTACTAATAACCGTATGGAATTACTTGCCGTTATTACTGGATTGGAAGCTTTAAAAAAAGCAGAACATCCGGTGCATATTTATTCCGACAGCCAGTATGTGGTAAAGGC
>NZ_JANPCM010000358.1:0-15611 GCF_031430955.1 Ferruginibacter sp. | reverse complement strand
GTTGGAGGTGTCTAAAAAAACTTCCCGTATGTACAAATGATAAGTGCTGTCTAATTTCCATTGCTGCATATCGGCAGGTACACCTTTGCGAAATATATCAGTAATGCTGTACTTTCTTGCACACAAAAAAAATAACAGTACAAAGAATAATATGGTAATTATTTTTTTCATTTTAAACCAATAGTAGTTTGCGATTGATAATAAGTGCCGCTAAACGAACCATGTTCTTTATATGGTACAATATGGTACGAATTAAATATTGACCAGTGTATTAAATGCTGTACATCCCATTTTGTTTTATTGTACAGTTTATAATTTACAGCATAACCTTTTACCGGGTTGGCCACATTTAGTGTGAACATACTTTTATTATAAAAACGTCGCTCCTCTTTTTTATAATTCACATAAGCAAAATCAAACTGGTTGCTGGCCTCAAAAGAGTTTTGTGTGTAGCCGGTAAATTTATGATAGCTTAATTCTACCAGGTTAACAGCAGTGTAAGGTTTGCCATGATAACTGAATAATACACTGCCGGTATAATACCTGTCTTTTCTGTCGCCCAGATAAATATTGGAGAAAGGCACCCCCCCATCATTTGAATAAGAAATTTGAAAACGGGAGAAATGAAAATTTACAAAACCGGTACGCTGAAATTTTTTATCCCCATCGGTATTAAAAATAAAATTAGTACCGATAGAAAAAGAATATGCAAAAGGGTTTTTTAATGCAGGCAAACCAAAGTCGGCAAAATAATAGAGCGGTACATTACGGTTTATAAAAAGATGCAAACGGTTTTGCTGTAAAAAATCTTTTACGCCTGCAGTAACGGTGAGTGCTGTAACAAAATCTAAGTTTATGCCTTTTAGCCCCGGTTTTATTTTGCCGGGCTTACTGCTACCCAGGCCATTGTTGTACAATTGCAGCTCTCCATTAATTGTTGGGTAAATATTATTATCAATAAACGATGAACCAATACCACCGGCAAGTGCCAGCCTTATATGCGGCGCCTGTGTATTTTTTACTGTGCTAAACTCCAATTGTGCTTTTACAGAAAAACCATATTGCAAACCATTGCTGCTGTTTTTTATTTGCAGTTTTTCCTGTGCATAATTTACACTTATCACTAAACAAAAAATAAAAGTATGCAGCAGTTTATGGGGCATAAAAAATATTATGCAGTAATATTAATAAATTGATGGCGGTTTTGCAATACTGCAAATGAGGAATTTATTTAATTGAAATGACATGTTGTAATACTTTGCCCGCTTTATCTTACCGGGGGATCAACTTCAAAATCGGGCAAGTTAATGGTACCCCTGAAATTTGTTTTAATAGTAAATGAATAATAACCTCCATAATAAGTACATATTTTTATCAGGTAAAGTCCCTGCGTAACATTGGTAAAATAATAATACCCTCCCTTATCAGAAATGGTCACCTTATAATTTTTAGCTGAGCACAACATCTTTTCGTCGCATGATGCATCATAGACACTTGCATTTTTTACTACAGTTGTATTGGCAGCAGTTTTTGGGATAAGGTAAATTTTAAGGTCGGCACCTGTTTTGCTCTTTTTATTGCCCAGATCGTAATACAATTTACCCCTTATAATACCAGTTGCACTTTTTTGTGCTGCTGCGGCTAAAATAAGTAATAAGAGTGCAATTGATAAAATAATCTTTTTCATGTTCACTGATTTGGTGTTGAAAATGAATCAACCACTAAAATATTTTTACTGTTTTCCTCATCGGGTGCTATTACTTTTACAAGTCTAACCGCCGAATCGTACGTTAAAATTTTTCCTGCATAATCGTAATTCCAATAGCCGTTCTTGTCCCCTTTTTTTACGTCGGGAGAAAGCAGGTATTTAATATCGATATCAGAAGTGCGGAGGTCGGCAGCATCTCTTGAACTAAAAGCCGTAAAACTTATTGAAGGGAAATTATAATAGTTGCTATTTACTTCCACCGGAATATGAAATTCAAAAATACCGTTATCAATATCTGCAGGCGGTGTTATAGAAACATCGGGTTTATTTTTTCTTTTACTCAAAGGAAAACCATTTTCATCATACACCATTGCTTTAACAGTCCACACTTCATACCTGTCAGGTTTTTCAAAAATCATTCGGTCTACTAAAAGAAAGCAGCCAATAAATAAAAGAAAATAGCCTGCAAAGGCACCGGCCATATCTACTTTTAAACCTTTAAAGGGACCTTTTACTGCTATTACATTGCCGGGCAAAAATTTATACAAAATAAAAGCAGGCAGTATAGGCAGCAATATCCATAATGAAAAGATGAGAATTTTATAATATTGAGGATCCATAACCGGTTGATTTAAAATAAATCTTATGGCTCAAATAAAGGGAAGCAATCAAACGTACAACAATAAAAAATAAATTCAAATACCCTAAAGTGGTAATTTTTTATTGTGGTATGTATGGATTAGCAATGCAGCAATTTTGCGGAGGAAGATTAGAAGCATATCAAATGAAAATATCCCTTTGCCTGGGTTCATGTCTTAACGAACTATTTTGTTTTTACAAATAATTTCGCATTTACAATTCAGTAACAGTGGTAAAAATCGTGAATTCATAAAAATCGAAGATGGTTCGTGAAGACACGAACCAAGGCTGTGACACCTCAAAACTATTTATTGCAATCCTTTTTTCATCCCTTTTTCCTTAACTTAATGACATTGCCCGATGGGACATAAGGTTGGTAGAAATAAAATTTTCTTGCACATAAGCCATGTAGGGGGTAAGATTTTGTGTCGTGCCTATGGCACTTCTTTAATACAGACTTACATATTTCTACCAACCTGTTGCCCCGATGGGGCAGGCAGTATAAATAAGTAGAATTGTAAATAATAATTTTTATCCGTGAAAAAGATTCGCATATATTTAAGTTGGTTATAACTATAAAGCGACATCACCAATGAAAAAAACAATATTCCTCTTTGGCTTATTGCAATTTTTATTCCAAATAGGCTTCGGGCAATTCGAATTTGACAAGGACCCATTTTCATTCGCTGATACTATTCTTAAGAATGGAGATTACAATGTTGATTTAATGGCAATTGATTACCCTCTTGAAACCAAACTTTTAATGACAAAAATGACTGAAGCGGTTTCAAAAGATACAGCGTGGTTCTTGAAATATATGAACGAAAACCTAAAAGATAGCGGCAAGCTTAAATATGACAAAAGATTTGGACTATCAGAAGTTGAATATGATAAAATGCAAAACGGAATTTCTGAAGGAAAAAAATATGTAAAAGTTGGTGAAGAAACCCTAAACATTTCAAATATAAATGCAGATACTTTAATTAGATTTAAAGGATCTGGTTACATAACAACTATTTGTAGCTTGACCATAGATAAAAAAAACAAAATAATAAAGTATGGTAATACAGTCATCCCTTACAAAAATGAAATCCATGCTGACGATTGGACGGTTATAAAGGCTTGGAACGGACATCAGTTTAGATTTGAAGAAATGAATACAACAGATTTAACTAAGATAATGGAACTTAAATCAAAATCTTATCGTTTACTTATTGGGAAGACACAAAAAAGTAGACGCAATTATTTAAATCTTGAAGCAAAAGAAATTGACAACGGGAGAAAGCCATTAGATGTTGAATTCGCATTCTTTTTCTAACAAGAAGGCTACAGCACTTCAACTTTATATTTTCGATTGAGTAGCGATTCCGGGCTAGAAAGGTAATGAATTACAGTCCTGCACGTTTGCTGCAATTTTATCAGATACTTTATTTTTTTTGCTTCCCACGCTTTATAACTTAAACGACACAATCAAAGGGCTATGATCACTATATTTTGCCCAATCTTCATGTGTTCCAATTTCTACAGTTTCTATTTTTTTTAAAAGATTGGCCGAGGCAAAACAATAATCGAGATGGTATGGTTTGTTAAGATGCCGGTACAAGAAAAATGTTGGGTGTGCTTCTGCGCCTTGTGCAATATTTAAATGCGAATGATACGTGCTGAAAATATTGAGCGCCGCTAATTGCTCCACTACCATGGAGTGGTTGGTTTTACGTTTTAGTTTATCCCAAAAAACATTACTGTTAAAGTCTCCTGCAAGAATTACATTTTTCGATTTTAGTAAACGTTGGTAATGGTTGATGGCTTTCCACACCTGGCCTATATAATTATAATCTCTATCAAGGGGGTTGTAAGCCCAAATAGCAAAGAGTGTAAAACTAAATATCCCGTTTGTTACTGCTACTGGTAAAATAAATTTTATATCGGGGTTGTGAATTTTTAATAGTTTAAGTTTATAATTACTATAAGAAAAAATACCAAGGCCTTTGTTTTGATTGGTGCCATACCATAAAATGCTTTTGGGAGCCGGAGTATCTTTATTAAATTTTAATTTATCGGGGTGCTCACATTCCGGAACGATAACAATGTCTGGTTGATGCTTTAAAATAAAACCGGCTTTTTTTCTGTAAGCCATATTGCAGTTCCAGGTGATAATTTTCAATTATAGTTTTTTTATTTTTTTTATTGAAGTATTTTCTTCAACAAAACATAACTAAAGTTCCCCAATGGTATGCCGTTGAAAGGATTGATTCTTGTTTCTTTTTACTAAAAAGAAACAAGAACAGAACAAGTTCGCAACGATGATGCCATAAAAAACTAAAGCTGGTATCAAAAATTCAAATTGTTAGCGAAGCAACATTTTCCTCCTTACTCCTCCCCTTCACTTCTTCAAAACGGTTATCGTAATCGTTACGTATGGTGCCCATCCACCTGTCCCACCACAAAAAATATAAACCGTAATTGCCTTTAAAATACTGGTGGTGCTGGTTGTGGTTTACTGATGTGTTTATCCATTTGCCCACCACACTTTTACTAAAGCCTTTGGGGTACAGCTCGTAACCGAGGTGGCCGTAAACGTTATACACAATCATAAAGAAAAAGAAAATGAAAGTATGGGTAAGGTGCAAAGGCAAAGTAAAAACAAACACTATTAAAATACCGGCTTCCACCACGGCTTCAAAAGGATGAAAGGCATACGCAGCCCATGGTGTAGGGTTGGTGCTTTTGTGATGTACCAAATGTAAATACTTAAATAGTTTAGGGTGATGCATGAGGCGGTGTGTCCAGTAAAAATAACCATCGTGCATTATGGCCATAACAGGAAAAGCGGCAATGTACCAAACCCATCCGTAAGTATTTATATTGCTGTAACGAAAAGTATGTTTAGCCACAGGCTCGTAAAAATTGGTGATATAACCAATAAATGCAAAAATTAAAATAGTGATGATGGAGTAACCTATTTCTCTTGCATAATCTTTTGTTTGAGGAAAAGAAGGCTGTATTTTTTTAAACCGCCATTTATTTTTAAAGATGAAATAAAATAGTATGGTAGCGAACAGTGCCAATAAAAAATAGCGGATGCCAATGGCTTTGATGATCTTGTAATAAATGTCCCAGTTCATGGCTATAAAGTTACGGTATTTTCATTGGGTGAAGCACTCCAAAAGCGTGACGGGTGCATTTCAAATTGTCGCTAATGCATAAGGCAGGCCATAAAGCAAATTTTAACGCATAGAAAATGAGAAAAGGAGTTATCGCAGAGTTTTTCAGCGTAAACTCTGCCATCTCATTTTCTCTGCGTTGAAAAAAATATTGCGACAATTTGAAATACACCTTGTGACTAACCCTGTAAAATGTTGATAACTTAGCAATAAAAAAGTCCACCTTTCTGGGTGAACTTTTTTTGAACCATTTTTATATTTTACTTTTTTAAACGCTGGTAAAATTCCACTCCAATTTCACCAGTGGTTTCACTTATAGTTTGTTTAAAGGCATCTGTACCCGTCATTTCAATAGCAATATCAAAACTTTTTCCTCTTATAGAACCATAAGTTGATGCTACAACATTTTCGGTTATTTTATTAGCACTGCCCATTGTAAAAGTGCCGTAGCCCATACCAGTATGTATTTTATTGACAGAGTCTTTGTATGTATGCCCAAAAATAAAATGGCCGGCATAATAAGTTTTGTATTGAGTTGCAGGATGCATGGTGGTATCTTTTCCTTTAATAGTATAAGCCTTGGTTTCTTTCCATGCACCATCCAAAGCAGTTGTGTTTGCCGTACCTGCTGTTTCATATTCTTCTGTAAGTTTTACTTTGGTGTTGTCCATTGTAAGTTCGGGTATTACCTGTTTGTAACCTTTTGCTGTTTTCTCAATCATTAATGTAAAGCTACCGGGATTATCGCTGGCTGATGTATCTGATGCATTGTAAATAACATTTTCTTTTATCATGCCCGAATCGGAACTGTACGTACCAATACCAAAACCGGATACCGAATCGGAAGGGTTTACGTTGGCATACATCATGTAATCGGGTGTGTAAATTTTTAATTGTTTAAGGTTAGCATAAACGGTATCTCTTTTACCATCGTTTACCGTTTGCGAAAGCATGGTATATGCTCCCGGCATGCTCATGGCTTCTTTTTTTTCTGTAGTGGCGGAATTGTTGCAGCTGATAATAACTGCAAGCAAAACAATTGCAAAAATTGATTTCATTTGTTAATTGGTTTAAGGTTTAAATAAATAATTATTAGAACACAGGCGGGGTTAAAAACTGTTTTCAGAAGTAGTGCTGGTCAATATCCCGTATATGCAGAGTGCAGGATGAAACGTAAGGTATAAAAAATAAATTACCCATCATGATTTATTTTTATTTCGTGTGTAATACACAAAATACCGGTGTGAACCAGAAAGGATAGTGACTGGAGGAATTTAAGTTTTACAAGAAAAAGAGTGACCTTATAAGTTAATTATAATAACGGTATCTGGAGATTGTATATTTATTTCTTTAGTTGTGGTACCGCTGCTATGATTTATCTGCAAAACATATGTGCCGGGTATTGCAATACCGGATACAAAAAATTCGCCCTGTGCGTTAGATATGGAAGCCATGTCGTTAAATTCATGACTGCCTTCTTTTATCATAACTGCGGCATCGGCAATGGGCATGCCCTGTTTATTTTTTAAAATGCCTTTTACCGAGCCTGTTGTTACCATTTTATTTTTTTTATTATCCTGAAAAATAATAATAATAAAGATTGCTGTAAATAAGGAGAGTAAAATGAGCAGTGCTGATTTTACTCTCCTTAATTTGTTTTTTACAAACCCTGATTTTTCCACGATTGTATATTGTTAAATACCGGTGTTACAATTCGGGTAGCAGAGTTTCCTGCACTGTCGCCATTAGTATGTATGCCCACGCAAGTGCGTACATCCCCCACTTTTACCCAAACAGGTGCACCGCTTTGTCCGCCCATGGTATCAATATCATACTTAATTACCCTGCTGCTAACTGCTTTTGGTTTAAGTGCCATAAACCATTGCTGATCGCCATTTCTAAATCTTCCTTTATCGCCGGGGTAGCCGGAAAGATTTAATACAGAAGACATTAAGTAAGCATCAGTTTTTACACCAAACCCAAAATAGCCTGTTGCATCGCCGGGGCGGTAATTGGCAGGTAATATAATTGCGCCATAATCAAAATCACGGTTTTTACTTCCTGTCCAGCCCTGCACACTTCTTAAATTACTGCTTACACCAGAGTTGTATGGTTTTGATGCTTCATTACATCCGGGTATTACTTCAATACTTTTTGCCCAGCCACCATGATCATGCATAAAAACACAATGCCCTGCAGTTATAACAGTACGGGGTGCTACTAACCAGCCCGTACCAATCCACTGCGAATTATCTTTGGCAGTAATTCTTAAAGAACAAATAGCCCGCCATGGATAAACAGTGGTGTTAAAAATTCTTACCCTGTTATCTGTGCCAATAATAACTTCGGTAAGCTGTGCCTTTCTTTTAGGGATCAGTTCCGGATAGCTGGCATAAATAGCATCCATTAATTCAGTATCTGCACCGGGCATATCAAAACCTGTTTCTTCAAAACTGGTTTCGTTTTCTGCAGATGCTGTTTCTAATTTACTGAACACTTCTTTATCTCCTTCGCCGGGCCTTAATATACTTACGCCTTCAACTTCTTCTACTTCCGTTTCAGAAAGTTCAGGATACACTGCTGTTTCCTGCATAAAGTTTTGTACAAAAGAAGGATTGGTTTTTCCATAAGATGGGTTTTCAGTTAATGTTTCAACATGGGAATGCCCATTACCGTTTCTTTCAGAAATGCTTTTTGATTTCATAACATAAAATTTAATGATAAAAAAAAATTGTTACGAATGCTTGTAGTATTGAAACGGCAACAAAAAATAGTGTGCACCGGGCAAATTATTGCCTGCACAAAAGTTAGATTTTACTTTGGGGCTTTACTGTAAATTACTTTGCTGGTATAAATCCTTTACTATAGCTATTAACCATGGTTAAAGCCTGGTGCATTTAATTAACTGCAATAAAAATAAAAGTGAGGTGTTTAAAAATAATGCAGCTAATAATGGCATTTATATCCCTGCTGTTAAACTGTTTCAGTTATTTTAGGAAGAAAACTGAATTATCATAATGCTATAGTCCTTGTACTTTTTTGAAACCATCTATTACAACAACCACTTAATCTAAAAGTAAATTATAAAATATACAAATGCAAGCTTATTTGCAAATATTTTTTCGCACATTTTATGCATCGCAAAAATTTCAGTTTTTATTTTTTCAAAAAAGGAACAGGAGAAAGTAAAAATTAATTCATCAACTTATCCGTGTTTTTTCCAACGGTATATAAATGCCTGTTTATTAATACCCAACATAAAAAAAGCCCTTGACAAAAAAATAAAATAGCTGTAACTTTAGTTTGTTGTTTTCTACTTCAAAAATTTTGTCGTATGGGTTTGATGCATCAAATGAACGACTGGAGCAGCAGGCACCATCCTAAATGGCTGGTGGTTTTAAGGGTGGTGCTGGGCTTATGCCTTTTTATTAAAGGTATTGGGTTTATACAAAATAATGTTTTGCTTTCGGGTTTTATTGCTCAAACTTCTTTTATTCAAAATGCTTCGTGGTTAAATTCATTTATTCCCTGGTTACATTTGCTTGGTGGCAGCATGATTTTGGCGGGGCTTTTTACACGT
This sequence comes from Ferruginibacter sp., assembly GCF_031430955.1. GTDB lineage: Bacteria > Bacteroidota > Bacteroidia > Chitinophagales > Chitinophagaceae > Ferruginibacter. The sequence continues at coordinate 6,520 of NZ_JANPCM010000358.1, read as the reverse complement.
TTTTGGTCGCTGGTGCAAATCCCCATTCTTGCCGGAGCTGTATTTTTTATAAATGCAAAAAAAGGTTTTTTTGCAGGAGAATCTGACCTGTTGTTTTCAGTTATTATTTTAATACTGCTGATTTTATTTTTTATTGAAGGTGGCGGGCCAATATCATTGGACAATTATTTTCGCAATACTTCAAAAAAATAAGCAGGGAGTTATATTATTTATGCTTTTATTTTTTTTGGGTTTATCAATTTAAAATAAGTTACTACAAATCGGTCGCCAACAATTTCTCCCTGCACTTCTGCTTTACTTACTGCATTACAAAACCCTTCCTTTGCATGTGCATCGCCATGATCATCTATTTTAGTACCATCCACAAAATAAGATTTGCCATTTATGCGTACAGCTAAATCGCAGCTTTTTCCGGGTAAGCCTAATTTACATTCGCCACAGGCCACATCTACTATTTGAATTTTTTTATTCGGATCGGGTGTTGCAGTGCTGCCTGTTTTATTTTGACTAAAAGCCGTAAGCATTATTACACTAAAAAATATGGAAAGCAATAAGGGTTTCATAAAATGATTTTATTTTGGTGAAGTAAAAATCAGAAAATTAAAAATACATTTAAACAGGTGTAAATAATTTTTGTACGTTAAAGATACCGATTGTTCAAATAAAAAACTTCTGTTACACCATATCAATTAAGCAGCATTTTTTTATTTCACATATTTCTTAAAAAAATCAATGCTTCTTTGCCAGGCTAATTTTGCTGCGGTTTCATTGTACCTCGTGGGTGCAGTATCATTATGAAAAGCATGGTTAACGCCTTCGTACATGTACAACTCGTAAGTAATATTATTTTTCTTCAAGGCTTCTTCGTATGCCGGAATCCCTGCATTAACTCTTTCATCTAACCCGCCATAATGCAATTGCACAGCAGCTTTAATATTTTTTACATCTTCTGCTTCAGGTTGTCGGCCATAAAAAGCCACAGCAGCCTTTAATGCAGGCAGTTTTACAGCCAAACTGTTTGCCATTGCACCGCCCCAGCAAAAACCAACACAACCTGCGTTACCATTGTAATCTTTACGGGTGGCTAAATAATCAAACGCATTTATAAAATTTTGTAAATTATTTTCTGCTTTTAATTCCTGAAATTTTTGGCGGGCTTCATCTTCATTTGCAGCTACAGTACCAATTGCAGATAAAGCATTGGGCGCAATGGCTAAAAAACCTGACGCCGCAGCACGGCGAGCCACATCTTCTATATGTGCATTCAATCCCCTGTTTTCGTGAATAACAATTACAGCCGGATATTTTTTATCTTCTTTCGGTCTTGCAACATAGGCTTCCATATTGCCAGGCACACCGGGGTAATTTATTTTTTCGGTAAACAAATCTTCATCACCCGTAATTTTCATGTTGGCTGCATTTACTTCAATTAAAGGAAGTACCGACATAGCAGCAGTAACACTTCCGGTTATTAAAACGAGGCGGCGTATAAATTCACTCCTGGTTAATGGCAGGTGTGTGTAATCGTCGTAAAGGTTTATAATTTTTTGATCCATAGTAATTTTTCTTGAAATTAAAACAATTAGTTAATAAGATAAGCTGCTTTTTTTAACAGCTTAAAACAATAACAGGCAAAATAAAGTGAGTATCATATGGGGGAAATATGACAAAAGTGAGTAAGATTTTCCTCAACCGGCCTGCATTTCTGCTTAAATAAAAATTGGATTGATATTTGAAAATTACTTTCATTATTAATCAAAATTAAATAAGATGAAAAAACTATTTGCCCTGGTAATTGTAGCATTAAGTATTGCTTTTACGGCTAATGCACAGGAAAAGGAAAAAGTTGAGGTTAAAAAAACTACTACAGTAGTTCAAAAAGCAAAAAATCCTTTTACTAAAAATAAAAAGTATAAAGGTTATAAAGTAAAACATAAACATCCTTATGGCCGTAAGCATGTAAAAAAGGTAAATACACAAACCGGCGAGGTAAAGGTAAAAACTGATAATTAAACGAGCTGTATTTTAATCTTTTCTTAATAATAATTGCTGTTCAACAGTAGCTGTTGATTATTTTAAAAGAAAATTTTTTCTTACACAACAATATAGAAATACGGTAAAACTTTGCTGTAATGATAAAGCAAACTGCTTTTTTATAATGGCAAAGTTTTTTTTATTTAAAAAAATATTGGATGTCTGATAAAACCAGTCCAATTAAAAAAGAAGAAGAAGTTCAACAAAACCCCGATCCGCATATTGACCAGGATTTTCCCGGTTTCCCTCATTTGCCTTCCAGCAAAAAAAACATTACACCAAAAACAGTTACAGAAAAAAAAGCTGCAGGTGCCGGCAATAAAAAAAGCTCAAAAAAAACTTATGGAAGTTAATTTTTTTTGAGCTGATTGTTATACTTCAAATTGGGCAAATTTCTGCTGCAGTAAAATATTATTTTTTACCTGTTGCAGCCCAAAAAATTCCTGCATACAAATGATTTAAAAATGCTGCATCGCTATAAATTGAAGGTAAGTGACCTAGAGCCGTATAAAAAGATCTTCCGCCATCAAAATTATGATACCAGGCAACAGGATGTAATTTTCCCATACCCATTCCTTTTTTTTCGCCCCATTGCACTTTTGGATCGTAAGAATTTTCATCTACCGAAAGAATATAATTAAGGCCGGCAATTTTTTCGGGGCCAAATTCATACCATTCATCTGTCCATAATTTATTGTTTGCAAAACCCTGCATGCCGGGGAATTTATCATCAATAATATTTAACCTTGCCGTTTGAATAACGGGATGAATATGAAACATTCTTCCCACCAGTTTATTATACCATTCCCAATCGTACTCTGTATCCGATGCACTGTGGATACCCACGAAGCCTTTGCCTGATTGTATAAATCTTTCCATTACTTTTTGCTGGGTACTGTCAAAAATATCACCGGTTGTATTTAAAAATATCACTACCTGAAATTGTTCCAGGTATTTATCAGTAATACCATTGGGGTTTTCCAGCAACACCACATCAAAATAATTTTTTACCCCTAATTGCTGAATTGCTAAAACACCAGAATGTAATGACTCGTGGTGCCAGCCTTTGGTGGTGGTTACCATTAATGCTTTAAATTGTTTTTGCTGTGCAGCAGCGGTATTGCAAAAACTAGATAGCACTAATAAAAAAATAATATAAATTTTTATTGCTTTCATAAAAATATTTTTTGTTGTTTTAATGCTATGAAGATAATGGAATATTTATCAGACTGCTTTTTTAAAGCAAAATAATTTTGAGATTACTTATAACAAGGTCGCATTTATGCCAAAGCTAAAGTGTATTTTTTGATGGGTGACTCACTCTTTGGGAGTGAGTCACCCATCAAAAAAATATAACAAATGATATGTACCTTTACATGCTAAAAGGAAAAATAATACCCATGGAATTTATAGATTATTATAAGATATTAGGAATTGATAAAAATGCTTCAGCAGATGATATTAAAAAAGCTTACAGAAAGTTAGCCCGTAAAATGCATCCCGACTTAAACCCTAATGATAAAGAGGCCCATCATAAATTTCAACAGATTAATGAAGCTAATGAAGTGTTGAGCGATGAAGCCAAAAGAAAAAAATACGATCAGTATGGAAAAGACTGGCAGCATGCCGACCAGTTTGAACAGCAACGGCAACAGCAAACCAGGTCACGATACAGCGGTACACAGTTTGAAGGTGATGATGACAGTGATTTTTCCAGTTTTTTTGAATCGATGTTCGGCAGTTCGGAACGCCGCAATAAAACAAAATTCAGGGGGCAGGATTATAATGCAGAATTAAAATTGAATTTAACCGATGCCCTTACTACTCACCAGCAAACACTTACTGTTAACGGAAAAAACATAAGGATAACCATACCTGCAGGAATAGAAAACGGGCAGGTAATAAAATTAAAAGGCTATGGTGCACCGGGTGTAAATGGCGGGCCGGCCGGAGATTTATTCATCACATTTGTTATTGCACCGCACCCACGTTTTAAAAGACTGGGCAACGATTTATATACCACCGTAACAATAGATTTATACACTGCTTTGCTTGGAGGAGAGAATACTATTGATACACTGGATGGAAAAGTAAAACTGAAAGTAAATCCCGAAACGCAGAGCGGTACCAAAATAAGATTGAAAGGAAAAGGTTTTCCTGTGTATAAAAAAGAAGGTGAAAGCGGCGACTTGTATGTTACCTACGAAGTAAAATTACCCACCAACCTTACTGAGAAACAAAAAACATTGTTCACTGAATTAAGTAAACTTAAATAAAAACTTTTGTATGCAAACAGAAGATATGATAGCAGCTGATGAATTTTGTATCAACCACAATATAGAAATTGATTTTATAAATTCATTAAATAACAGCGGCCTTATTGAAATGACTGTTGTGGAAGATAAAAGTTTTGTACCGGCAAGCCAGTTACATCATTTAGAAAAGATGGTTCGGTTATATTACGAAATGGATATTAATGTAGAAGGTATTGAAACTATTACCTATTTATTACAACGAATGAATACTATGCAGCAACAAATTGTACAACTCAGCAACAAACTGGCTTTACATGATGATGAATAAAAAAAATTTCTTAATCAACATAAAAAAATATTATGGAACATAAAAAACACTTTGAAGATTTAAATGCTGCTACACTGGCCAAACTGGAAGAATACATGAAAACAAAAGGCGGGGCCGGTGCTGAACATCACGAAAAAATAAGCACTGCCAAAGAAAAATGGCAGTCAGCCTGGAATGAATTTTTAGAGACTTTACTGGTTCTGGAAAAGCTGGAGATTTAATAAATGATGTTATTGATTAAAGTATTTTCTTTTGTTAAGATACTTTACCAACTCAATAATTAAAACGCACACTATTGTTATCGCAATAACTGCAGCCATTGCATAAAATGTAAGGGCAGCAGTTTTAAAAACAGTTTGCAAAAGCGGTACATAAATTATTAACAACTGCAGTATTACCGTTAGTAGTATTGCTCCCCAAATAGCTCTGTTGCCAAATATCCCTGAAGAAAAAATACTGTGGTAAACAGAACGTACAGAAAGGGCATTACCCAACTGTACAAAACACAAGGTTGTAAAAACCATTGTTTGCTGCGTTTTTACATCGTAGCCCTGCAGCACTGCCCACCATTGTATTGATATAGAAGCAATGGCCAATATTGTTCCCGTTATTAAAATTTTTGTAATTAATCCGCCGGCAAATAAATTTTCTTTTGGCGGACGTGGCGGCACCTGCATTATATTTTTTTCGGCGGGCTCTGCTACAAGTGCCAGGCCGGGCAAACCATCTGTTACTAAATTTATCCAGAGGATGTGGATGGGTAATAGCGGTATGGAAAAGCCGAGTAATGGTGCAAAGAAAATAGTTAATATTTCGCCAAGGTTGCAGGAAAGTACATACAAAATAAATTTCCGGATGTTCTCATAAATCCTTCTGCCTTCCCTGATGGCTTTTACAATGGTGGCAAAATTATCATCCAGCAAAATCATATCTGCAGCTTCTTTTGAAACATCAGTACCTGTTATACCCATGGCAATACCAATGTCAGATTGTTTTAATGATGGTGCATCATTTACTCCATCACCCGTCATGGCTACAAATTCCCCATTTAATTGTAAGGCTTTTACAATATTTAATTTTTGCTCCGGCGAAACCCTTGCATAAATTGTGGTAGTGGCAACAATATTTTTAAATTCTTCTGCTGTCATTTTTTCAAGATCGGCACCAGTCTTTACGCCTTCATGCCCTTTTTCTATCATACCCAAACGCTCTGCAATGGCAGTGGCAGTTAATGGTTGATCGCCTGTTATCATCACCGATTTTATGCCTGCCGTTTTACATTGTTTAATAGCTTCAATTACTTCTTCTCTTGGCGGATCTATCATTGCCGCCATACCTAAAAAATCAAGATCATTTTCTTCATCTATTTTTATGATGCCGGGATTTTGATCAAAAATTTTATACCCAAAAAACAACACCCTTAAACCTTCTGCAGCCCACTCCCTGTTTTTATTTAACCAACCGGCAATTTGATCTGTGTATTTTTTATCAAATACTTCAGTCATTTTTTTTGGGGCGCCTTTTACAAATAAAATCCATTTATCCCCATGCTGATGTAAAGTACTCATCCGCATTCTTTCAGAATCGAAAGGCAATTTTTCCAAAAGCGGAAAAGCACTATCCGATCCTTCTTTTGTATGTCCCTTCTCCATAGCATGATCTACCAATGCAGTTTCGGTAGAATCTCCCAGTAAACCTTCGTCAGAAAATTTTACTTCATTATTCAGTATCATCGCATGCTTTAATAAATCTTCTTTATCCGGTGCCGCCTGTATTTTTTCTACCGTCATTATATTTTGGGTAAGCGTACCGGTTTTGTCGCTGCATATATATGTAACAGAACCCAGCGTTTCTACAGCAGGCAACTTTCTCATCAATGCATTTTGTTTTACCATTCGCTTTG